>NZ_BBOX01000013.1 GCF_001553455.1 Streptomyces hygroscopicus subsp. hygroscopicus | reverse complement strand
TTCCGTTCGAGACCGCCGAGGTGGAGCTGGCCGAGGGCAGCGATATCGTCCTCTACACCGACGGGCTGATCGAGGACCGCCGCCGGGAGATCGACACCGGTCTGGAGATGCTGCGCGAGGCCCTGGCCCACCCCGGCCGGACCCCCGACCAGATCTGCGCCGCGGTGCTGGATGCGCTGCTGCCCGACCGCCCGAGCGATGACATCGCCCTGCTCGCCGCCCGTACCCGGGTGGTGGGCCCCGACCGGGTTGCCTCCTGGGGCGTGCCGTCCGACCCGGCGGCCGTGGCCGGGGTGCGCGCCCAGGCCATGCGGCAGCTGGCGGAGTGGGGGCTGGACGAGGTCGCGTTCACCGCCGAGCTGGTGATCAGCGAGTTGATCACCAACGCCATCCGCCACGCCACCGGCCCGATCCGGGTGCAACTGCTCCGCGACCGCGCCCTGATCTGCGAGGTCTCCGACACCAGCAGCACCTCCCCGCATCTGCGGTACGCGGCGACAACGGACGAGGGCGGCCGGGGGCTCTTCCTGGTCGCCCAGTTCGCCGAGCGCTGGGGCACCCGCTACACCGCGGACGGCAAGGTCATCTGGGCCGAGCTGGCGATTCCCTGACCTCTCCGGGCGCGGGCTGGCCGTTCCCTGGCCTCTCCGGGTACGGGCTGGCGATTCCCTGATCCCTCCGGGTATGGGCTGGCGATTCCTGACCTCTCCGGGCGCGGGCCGACGATCCCTGACCTCCCCGGGCACGGGCTCGCGGTTCCTGATCCCTCCGGGCACGGGCCGACGATTCCCTGACCTCCCCGGGCACGGCCGTCAGGGCGCCCGGCGCTCCCCGGACGGCTGCTCGTCCCGCCGTGTCCGGCCCCGGGCGTCCCGTCCCGCCGTGTCATCGGCCGCGCTCGGCGAGGCGACGCGTCGTCACCGCGTCCAGCCTTCGGTTTCGGCCTGCTCCCGGGCGGCCGTGCCGATCGGCTGGTCTGGTGGCGCTGGGCGCGTCGCGGTCGCGACGTTGGGAGGGGGACGTCCGCGGGCCCTGGCGTCGCTGGGCGGGTCGGCGTTGGCGCAGTGGCATATGCGTCCGGAAGTCGGCGCTTTTCCGCCACCCCGACTTGACGGTCCGTCATGATCCATGTGCTGAGAGATGCCGGTCAAAATCGCGTGACTCTACTAACATGTGGCGCCCACGGCTTGATGTCCGCGTGGTCCAGCCGAAAACCCCTCAACGCGCCCATGAGGACCTGATAGATGTCAGCACACATATCCAGCCATCCGTACAAAGGGCCCTCGGTGACGCGGCGCGCCCTGACCGTCCCCCTGCTGGCAGCGGTCGCGGCCGGTGCGGCGGGAGCGTGGGTGACCACGGCCGTGCCGTCCGCCCAGCGCGTGTTCGTCGCCGTCTTCTGCGGGGCCGCCGCCGTACTGCTGGGTGTGGCGCTCGCGGTTGCCACCTACCGCTCGCGGACCATCGGCCGGCTCCAGGAGCGTGTCACGGCGCTGGAGACGGCGGCCGCCGCGCAGGAGATCGAGGCTCTCCGGATCGCCGAGGAAACGATTCCGTCGGCGGTTCGGCAGCTGCGCGAGGGCGGCTCGGTGGACACCGTGCTCAGCCGGGTGCAGCGGCCCACCAGCAAGGCCCACCAGCAGCTGCTGCGGACGCTGCTGCGCGAGATCGGCGACGGTGAACGGATGCGCGCCTCGGCGATGGCCGCGTGCGCCAACGCCGCGGGCCGGGTGCAGGCGCTGGCCACCAGCATGCTGGCGGATCTGCGGGAGATGGAGAACCGCCACGACGAGAGCGTCCTCGGCGATCTGCTGAAGCTCGACCACACCACCGCCCAGGCGGGCCGGATCGCCGACAGCATCGCGGTGCTGACCGGTGCGCGCTCCGGGCGCCGCTGGACCAAGCCGATCGTCATGGAGTCGGTGCTGCGCGGCGCGGTCGGCCGGATCAGCGCCTACCAGCGGGTGCGGGTCCACTCCGCCAGCAACGCCGCGGTGGCCGGTTACGCGGCCGAGGGCGTCATGCACGCCCTCGCCGAGCTGATGGACAACGCCGCCAGCTTCTCGCCTCCCACCGAGGAGGTGCACGTGTACGTCGAGGAGACGCACGCGGGCGTCGTGGTGACCATCGAGGACGGTGGACTCGTCATGGGCCCGGCCGCCCTGGACCGCGCCCAGAAGGCCGTCTCCTCCGAGAGCCTGGACCTGATGAGCCTGTCCGGCACCCGGCTGGGCCTGGCGGTGGTCGGCTGTCTGGCCCGCAAGCACGGGCTCACCGTCTCCTTCCGGCCGTCCGCGCGGGGCGGTACCGGTGTCGTGGTCCTGATTCCGCAGCAGCTGATCACGCACGTCAGCCAGGACGCCCTCGCCCTCGGCGCCCCGGGCTCCATCCGCTCCGGCGTTCCCCGGCAGGGGTCCGCCTCGTCCGCTTCCCCTTCCCCTTCCCCCTCCCCCGCCGCCTCCCCCGCCGCCGCCACCGCGGTCGCGGCCCCCGCCTCGCCGTCGGCCCCGGCCGCCGCCCCCTCCTCCGCCCCGCAGCCGCCCGCCGGGCCGTCGTCCGCGGAGCCCTCCGCGCAGCCCGCACGGCCCGTCAACGGACTGCCCAAGCGGCGCCGTGGCGAGACGCTGGCCGCGGCCACCCGGGCGGCCGCCCGCGCCGCCGAAGAGGAACCCAAGGCGAAGACCAGCCGTCCACGACCCGAGGAAGCCGGAGCCCGCTTCGGCGCCTTCCGCCAGGCGGCCCGCGGCGGTTCCGCCACCGGTGCCTCGTCTGACGGCGTATCCCCCGGGCCCGCGGGGCACACCGAGTCCGCCGAGTCCGCTGAGCCTGCCGAGCCTGCCGAAAACGACAAGCCGTGACGATAGGAACGCCGATGAACACCACCGACCGCAGCTTGGACTGGCTGTTGGAGAACCTGCTGGAGAAGACCCCCGGGTCACGTCACGCCCTGGTGCTGTCACGGGACGGGCTCAAGCTGTGCCTCTCCTCCGGGTTGTCCGTGGACCAGGCCGATCAGCTGGCGGCCATCGCGTCGGGCATCCAGAGCCTCGCCCACGGCGCGTCCATCGAGTTCGGCGACGGCAGCGGCGGCGTACGGCAGTCGATGACGGAGTTCCACGGGGGAATCCTGTTCATCGTCGAGGCCGGCGAGGGCGCCCACCTCGCCGTGGTGGCCCATGACGACGCCGACGTCGGCATCATCGGCCACAACATGAACGAGCTGGTCGAGCAGATCGGCGACCATCTGCGGGCCGCGCCGCGGGTGGCCGCGGACGGCAGCGGCGGGACGCGGGCATGATCCGAGGGCCGCTGGACAAGGAGGGGCCGGACCGGCTGTACACCGTCACCGGCGGCCGCAGCCGCGCCGACGAGAGCCGGTTCGACATGGTCACGCTGATCGTCAGCGAAAGCGACCCCACTCCCGGGATGCAGTCCGAGCACGTCAAGATCCTCCGGATGTGCCGCCGCCCCCTGTCGGTCGTGGAGATCTCCTCGTATCTGGAACTCCCGGTCAGCGTGGTCAAGATCCTGCTGTGCGATCTGCTGGACACCGGCCGGATCACCGCACGCCATCCGCATGCGGCCCGCCCCGGCGGGCGGCTGCCGGAGCCCGAAACCCTGAAGAAGGTGCTCGTTGCACTCCAGAATCTCTGACAGCACCGTCAGCCCCGCTCTTCCCGGCAGCGCCGGACACGCCCCGCTGCGGGAGAGCGCGAGCAACGGCCTCAAAATCGTGATCGTCGGCGGGTTCGGTGTCGGCAAGACGACGATGGTGAAGTCCGTCAGCGAGATCCGCCCGCTCAGCACCGAGGAGACGATGACGCAGGCGGGCGTCGGCATCGACGACGCCTCGCTGGTGCGGGACAAGACCACCACCACGGTGGCCTTCGACTTCGGCCGGATCAGCCTGGACGAGCAGATGGTGCTGTATCTGTTCGGCGCCCCGGGGCAGGAGCGGTTCTGGTTCCTGTGGGACCGTCTCTTCGCCGGGACCCTGGGCGCGGTCGTCCTGGTGGACACCAACCGGCTGGCCGACTCCTGGTACGCGCTGGACCGGCTGGAACACCACGGCACACCGTTCATCGTGGCCCGCAACAACTTCACCGAGCCGCGGCACTCGCTGGAGGACGTGCGCGAGGCCCTCGACCTCTCGCCCGATGTGCCGATGATCGACTGCGATGCCCGCAAGCGCGACTCCAGCAAGGCCGTACTGGTCGCGCTCGCCCGCCACCTGTACTCCCTGTCCACCGACGCCGCCGGGAAGAGCACCGCCGCCGCCGGGAAGAGCGCCGGGTGAGCGGCGCCGGTCCGCCGGCATCCGCCTTCCCGTCCGCCACCGCGCCGCCCGAGGGGGCGGTGCCCCGGGCCGGTGCCGAGCTGCCCACCGGCCGCCCGTGAGATCGCCGGGGCCCGTCGCCGAGGCTGTCGCCGGGGCCGCCGTCGAGGTCCTCCTCGACCACCTCCCGGACGTCGCCCCGGCTATCGCCCGGACGTCGCCCCGGCTATCGCCCGGCCGTCACCCCGGCTATCGCCCCCGGAGAGCTGGAATGGCGGGTCACGCTGATGATGTGCGGCGTGGCCGCGAGTCCCGGACCCGTCCACCCCGTTCACCCCGGCCCTCCCGGACCGGCCTTCCCTCCGTGGCCCTCGCGCACTGACCTTCCGTCCCCCGGTCCCCCCGGTCCCCCCGGTCCCTCCGGTCCCGCCTCGGCCCTGTCCCCCGGCGGTGTGCCGCCACCGCCGGGGGACAGGTCTTTTCCGGACGATCGGCGTGTGTCCGGTCATCGCCGTGGGTGAGCGTGTGTCGACGGGATCTGGCCACAATCGCTCATGCGACACAGGAGCGTCGGGAGGAGTCGGAGATGACCGAGGGGTTCAAGCGCCGCACGCCGAGCCGTTGGGGCGAGGGGGGTGCGCTGAAGGAGGAGATCCTGGCGGCCGCCGCGCGGATGCTGATGGAGTCCGGCCGGGAGGGGGATCTGTCGCTGCGCGCGGTCGCCCGTGAGGTCGGGATCTCGGCTCCCAGCGTCTATCTGCACTTCAAGGACCGGGCGGAGCTGGTGGCCACCCTCACCCGGCGGGCCTACGAAAGGCTGGTCGCCGATCTGCGCGGGGCCGCGGAGGGCGCGGGCGGGGGCGCCCCGCGGGAGGCGTTGCGCGCGATGGCCCGCCGGTACTGCCGCTTCGCGCTGGACAATCCCCAGCGGTACCGGCTGATGTTCGGCATCGAGCGGATCGAGGGCCCGCGCGACGAGTTGGACCGGCATCCGTTGTGGATGGTGTACGAGATGTGGCTCGACGCGGTACGCGCCTGTCGGAGCGACCGTACCGGGGCGGCGGACGACGAGCGGGTGGCCAAGCTGCTGTGGTTCTCCCTGCACGGGATCGTGGCCATGGCCGTGTCGATGCCGTTCGCGGCCAGCGGACAGGCGATGGAGGAGATGGCGGACGACCTCCTCGATCTCGCGATGACCAAATAGCGCGGTGCGGTTGGTCACTCTGGGTCAATTGATTGCCTAGGGCTCCTAACGCTGTTAGGAAAGTGGTCGACGCGCTCCCCCTGCCACGGAGGCACATATGACCGAGACACTGGCGGACACAGCGGCCGGGCTGCCGGAACACCCGATGCCCAGGGCGGCCGGGTGCCCCTTCGACCCGCCGCCGGCCCTCCACGCCCTGCAGGCGGACAGCCCGGTCTCCAGGGTGCGGATCTGGGACGGCACCAGCCCGTGGCTGATCACCCGCCACGACCACGTACGGGCCCTGCTCGGTGACCCGCGCATCAGCGCGGACCCCACGCGGCCCGGCTATCCGCACCGCTCCGCCGGGACGAAGGCGAACGACCAGGCCCGCCAGACGTTCCTCACCATGGACGACCCGGAACACGCCCGGCTGCGCCGGATGGTGACGGCGCCCTTCGCGATCAAGAAGGTGGAGGCGCTTCGGCCGTCGGTCCAGAAGATCGTCGATGACCTGATCGACGCGATGCTCGCCGGGCCGAAGCCGGTCGATCTGGTTGAGGCGTTCGCGCTGCCGGTCCCCAGCCTGGTCATCTGCGAGCTGCTCGGCGTGCCCTACGAGGACCACGACCTCTTCCAGCGCAACACCAGGGTCGCCGTCCGCCGCACCTCGACAGCGGAGGAGGTGGTCGCGGCCATGCAGACGCTCACCGACTACCTGGACGACCTCCTGACCGTCAAGCGCGCCCGGCCCGGGGACGACCTGCTCTCCGTACTGGCCACGGAGCGGGTGGCCAAGGGCGAGATGACGCAGCGCCAGGCCGCCGAGACGGGTGTGCTGCTGCTGGCCGCGGGCCACGAGACCACCGCGAACATGATCGCGCTCGGCACCCTCGCCCTGCTGCGGAACCCGGACCAGCTCGCTCTGCTCCGCGACACCGAGGACCCCAAGGTGGTCGCCGGAGCCGTGGAGGAACTGCTGCGCTACCTGAACATCACCCACTCCGGGCGCCGCCGCGTGGCGCTGGCGGACATCGAGGTCGGCGGCGAGGTCATCCGCGCCGGCGACGGCGTCATCTTCGCCAACGAGATCGCCAACCGGGACCCGGAAGCCTTCTCCGACCCCGACCGGCTCGACATCACCCGTGACGCCCGCCGCCACGTCGCCTTCGGCTACGGCGTGCACCAGTGCCTCGGCCAGCCGTTGGCCCGCGTCGAACTCCAGGTCGTCTACAACACCCTGTACTCCCGCATCCCCACCCTGGCCCTGGCCACCGACTTCGACCAGCTGGAGTTCAAGCACGACGGCATCGTCTACGGCGTTTACGAACTCCCCGTCACCTGGTAGTACCCACCCCCGAGCGGACAACGACAGAAGAGGAACCCCATGCGCGTGGAAGTCGACCAGCCCAAGTGCGTCGCGTCCGGACAGTGCGTCCTGATGGCTCCCGAGGTCTTCGACCAGGACGACGACGGCATCGTGGAGCTGCTGACCGACCGTCCGGAAGCGGAGCACCACGACGGCGTCAGGGAGTCGGTGGCGGTCTGCCCGGCCGCGGCGATCCGGCTGGTGGCGGACTGACGGACGACTGACTCGTCGCAACGCTCGTCCCGGAAGAGCGTGCTGGACCTTCCTTCCCCTCGTGAGGAAGGTCCGGCAAACCCTGCGCCTCCACCTAATGCGCGCTTACGCGCATTAGGTAACGGGTGTCACCTTAGCGAGGGGGTGTACCCGGTGCAATGGGTTACCAGGCGTATGGTGACGTGACGTCGTGAAGATCTGGTGCTCACCGGGGCGGAGGGGACGTAGAGTCGGCGCGTCATGACAGAGCGACCACCGCATGGGTCGGCCCGCCCCGGGGGGCGCACGGCCCGGACCCGGGCCGCCGTGCTGGCGGCCGCGTACGAGGAACTGGACCGCGAGTCGTTCACCACTCTCACCCTCGACCGGCTGGCGCAGCGCTCGGGCGTGCACGTCTCCACCATCCGGCGGCGCTGGCGCACGGTGGACGGGGTCATCGTGGATCTGCTGGCCGAGCGCAGCGCCGCGCTGCCCACGCCCGACACCGGTGACTTCCGGCGGGACCTGGAGGAACTCGCCCGCGCCATCGGGGACTTCAACAACGCGCTGCGCAACCGCAACGTCATCCAGGGGCTGCTGGTGGCCGCCGCGCACGATCCCCGGGTCGAGGAGATCGTCCGGGACGCGTTCGTGCGGCGTACCGAGGAGGTCACCCAGATCGTGAGCCGCGCGATCGAGCGGGGGGAGGTGCCCGAGGACACCGATGCGCGGGAGGTCATCGCCGCGATGGCCGCGCCCATCTACTACCGGGTGCTGATCCTGCGCGGGTTCGTCGACGAGCGGCTGGCCTACACCGCGGTCGAGACGGCGTATCGGGCGGCCCGTGCCGGGGTCTTCGTCCGCAAGGCGTGAGTCCGCGGGGTGTGAGTCCGTGTGGTGTGAGTCGGCGGGGTGAGTCGGCGAGGCGTGAGTCCGCGGGGTGTGAGGCCGCCAGGGGTGATGGCGCCCGTCCCACGCGCGGGACGGGCGCCACCGGCGGGCGTCAGGAGGACGCGCCGCGGGCCTTGAGCATGTCGGCCATCAGCTGGATCTCCGACTGCTGGCCCTGGACCATCGTCTGGGCCAGATGCCTTTCGGTCGGGTCCTTGACCAGCTCGACCGCGCCCTCCGCCATCCCGACGCCGCCCCGGTGATGGGCGGTCATCAGCTTCAGATAGAGGATCTCGGCCGCCTTGCCCTTGGCCTTGCGCAACTCATCGAGCTGGGTGTTGGTGGCCATGCCCGGCATGAGTGAGCCGTCGTGCGGCTTGTACGCGGCGCCGCCGGCCATGCCCTTCATCGCGCCGTGGTCCATGCCGTCCATGCCGTCGTCCATGCCGTCCATGCCGTCCGTGCCATCCGCCGACGCGTTCTTCATCCACGTCATCGGCGGGTCCTCGGACGTCCTGTCCAGCCCCCACATGTCCAGCCAGCCCTGCAACATCCCCGCCTGGGTGGCCTGCGTACTGGCGATGTCGAACGCCAGCCGCCGCACCTCCTCGTCGCTGGTGCGGTCGCGCACGATGAACGACATCTCCACCGCCTGCTGATGGTGGACGGACATGTCGCGGGCGAAACCGGCCTCGGCGGAGGTGTCCTTCGGTGTACCCGTACCGGTCGCGCCCTCCGAGCGGTCGCTCGTCAGCCACAGCACTCCCACCGCCACCAGCGTGAGCACGGCGAGCGCGGCGGCGATCCCCGCCACCAGCGGCTGCCGTGACGCCCGGCCGACGGTCGTTCCGTCGGTCATGAGGACTTCCCGTTCGTGCAGTAGGCGCCCGGCTCGGGGGTCTGCTTGCCCTGGACGAACTTCTTGAAGAAGTCGGCCACCCTCGGGTCCGACGCCTCCTGGATGTCCAGCTGGTTGCCCCAGGCGTTGAGGACGATCGGCGCGTCCTGGTCCTGGTAGGGGCTCATCATCGAGTACGGGGTCTTCTCCACCCGGGCCTTGAGGGTGGCGATGTCCTCCTTCGACGCCTTGTCGGTGTAGGTCACCCACACCGCGCCGTGCTCCAGCGAGTGCACGGCGTTCTCCTTGGTCAGCGGCTTGGTGTAGACATCGCCGTTGCAGTTCTGCCACACCTGGTTGTGGTTTCCGCCGACCGGCGGCGACATCGCGTAGTCGACCGTGCCCTCGACATGCGTCCGGCCCAGGTTCTGCCAGGTCCGCATGCCTTTGAACTCACCGGTCTTGACGACCGATGAGGTGACCTCGGCCTTCTTCTCCTCCTTCTTGTCACCGGAGTCGACGAGGAAGTACCCCCCGACGGCCAGTCCGGCGACGATCACCGTGCAGGAGGCGATGGTGATGATCCGGTAGCGGCGCTCGCGCGCCTTCTCGGCGCGGCGCAACTCCTCTATCTTCGCGCGGCGGTCGGCCGCGGTGGCCTTCGTCTTCGATCCCTTGGAGCCCATGGCTGTCCTTGTCCTCGCAGTTGTCGCAGTACTCGCAGTTCGCACACTGGATGGGTGGAACGGTGCATCGCGGTTACCGGTGTCGGCCTAGGTACGCAGGACTTGGAGCTGATGGAGGCCGAGGGCGCGGACGGGGTGACCGGGCGGTGCCCGGGCGGAGTCCGGGTCCCGGGGGCCGTCGAGCGGCGGAAGCTCGGCGAGGGAGGGCGGGGATACGGGCGTGGGCACCAGGGCCTGGACCCCCGCACAGGGGCCCGCGACACAGTTGTCGCCCCCGCTGCCGGAGCGGGCGACGCAGTAGGCGCGTCCGGGTTCGGCGCGGAAGGCGTCGGCCGGGCCGTGCCACGGAGCCGGGAAGGTGACCGGCTCCTGGGACGGCCGCAGCGGCCCGGTGCCCGCCAGGCGGTTGTCCGTGAGAGGGGCGCCCGTGAGGGAGCGGTCCGTGCGGGGGATGCCCGTGAGGAGGATGCCCGTGAGGGCGCCCGCCCCGCGGTCGTCCGGCGGACGGCCGTCCGGCAGGCCGTTTTCCGGCGGGCCGTTGTCCGGCAGGCGGTTGTCCGTCGGGCGGTGGGAACATCCCGTCGTCGGGGTGTTGTGGTCGATGGCCGGGTGGAGGCACGCGGGCGCCACCCATATCGCCGCGGCGAGCAGCAGCACGGCACGCCACAGGACGGACGGCACGGTGCCGAGCACCAGTCCCCTCCGTATGTGGCTCTCTCCGTCCCGCCCTCTGCCCATCGCGCCAGATCGTAACCACTGGGCCTGCCGTGACTGAATGGGTACATCACCAAACGCGGCAAACGCCTGGTGACGGCCCGGTGTCGGCCGGGCGCCCGGCCCCGTCCCTCAGACGTGGGTGACCTGGGCGATCAGACCGGCGGTGGAACGGGCCGGCACCGGGCTGGCCTCGGCGCTGACCAGATCACCGCGCTCCATGACACCGGAGCCGCTGACGTCCACATGGACCCGCAGCCCGTAGTTGTCGCCCGGGACCAGCTCGCCGGGGACGGTGACGCTGAACGGGACATGGCCTCCCGGGCTCAGCGGCACATCGGTGAGGACCTGCGCCGCCACGATCGACTCGGGGGTATCGGAGCGGGACACGTTGCGCACCTCCACCACCACCCGCGCCGCCCGCCCTGCGGGGGCGTCGGGGGGCAGGGTCACGATGCCGCTCAGGACACTGCTCATTCCGCCATGGGTTCCCCATGGGCCGGGCGTCCTGTTCCGCCGTTCGGGTGGTACGCCGTGCGTACGCCGTGCGTACGTCGTCCGTACCCGTCCATACGCCGCTCCGTTTCGGTGGGAACGGGAGGTATGGAGCGGTCAGCCCGCGCAGGGGTGGCCGTTGAGGGTGAAGGACCGGGGCGACCGGTCGCCGTCGTTCCCGGTGCTGAGGAAGCCCATGGAGAGGGTGCCGCCCGCCTTGACCCGCTTGTTGTAGTCGGCCGGGGTGGCGGTCACCTTGGCGCCGCGCTGGGTGAACCTCCCGTCCCACATCCGGGTCACCCGCTGGGAGCCGCGGAAGGTCCAGGTGACCCGCCAGCCGTCGAGGGGCTTGCGGGAGGTGAGGGTGACGGCGGCCTGGTAGCCGTCGGGCCATGTGGTGACCAGCCGGAAGCGGGCCGTGCAGTCGGCCTTCGCACCGGGCGGGCGGTCGGCGGGCGGCCCGCCGCCGTGGCCGGAGGTGGAGCCGGAGCCGCTTCCGGAGGACGAGGGGGAGGGGGCTGGGGAGTGGCCGTGCTTCTGTTCCGAGCCCTTGCCGGAGTCGTTTCCGGAGCCCTTGCCGGAGTGGTTTCCGGAGTCGTTGCCGGTGTGCTCGCCGGAGCCGTTTCCGCCCTGCGTGGGGGCTGGGGATCTGGGGGCGCCGGGGTTGCGCGGCGAGGAGGTGGCGGGGACCAGGCTGCCGGGCGTCACCTCCGGTCCCGTGGGCCCGTCACTGCGGTCGTCGGAGTTCGCGGCGGTTCTGGTCAGGGCGACCAGGGCGGCGAGGGTGACGACGGCGATCACCGCCAGGAGGACCGTCGTACGGGGCCTGCGTAACCCGCGGCGGCCGGGTCGGCCACGGCCGCCCCGGTGCCCCACGGGGCGGGACCCGCCGCTTCCGCCGTCGGTACCGCCTTCCCCGTCGGTACCGCCTTCGCTGTCCGCACCGTATGTGCCGTCCGGCCCGGTTCTGCCGCCCGCGCCGGTTCTGCCGCCCGCGCCGGTTCTGCCGCCTGCGCCGGTTCCGTCGCCCGGCCCGTATCCGCGGTCCGCGTCATCGGCCCGTCTGCGCGCGCCCTCGGCCCGTCTGCTCCGCCGTGTGCCGGACCCGTCCAGGAGCCGGTCGCGCAGCCGCTCCCACAGCGGTGCGCGGACCGTGTGCGCGGTGGGCGCGGCGGTGCGGGCGGTGCCCGGGGCCCGGTCGGCGACCGCGCGGCGCCGCTCGACGTAGAGGCGTGCGCCCCAGCCGATGACGCCGCCCGCCAGGGCGCCGGGCAGCCCGTCACCCTCCACATACATGCAGGTGGCCGCGTCCCGGCAGGAGCGGCAACGGGCGAGGTGCTGCCACAGGTCGGCGGGTGAGGGGGAGTCGGGCGCCCGGGTGGCGGCGTCCAGCAGCTTGGCGTAGCTGCGGCACTCCTCGTCGGTGAGGGTGTCCACATGGGCGCGCTGACACCGCTCGCGGAAGGCCGCCCGGACCCGGGCGATCTCCTCGGTGGCGAACTCCGGGTCGTAGCCCAGCTGCCCGGCCACCGTCGCCGTGGACCGCCCCTCCACCTCGACCAGCCACAGCAGCTCCCCGTCCGCCTCCGGCAGGTCCCGCAGGGCGCGCAGGGCGAGCGGCTGGTCGCGGGGCGGGGCGGCGAAGCGGGCGGCGCGGTCGGACGCCAGCCAGGCCCGCAGCTCCGGGTCGAGCCGGTCTCCGTGCCGGTGGGCGTCCCAGTCGGCGGCGGTCTTCCGTACGGAGGTCAGGAAGAGCGGAAGCCACGGGAGGCGCTTGCCGAAGCCCCGGGTGCGGCGGTTGCGGGTCTCCCGGATGCCCCGCCGGAACGCCTCGGTGGCGAGCCGCATCCCGTCTTCGGGGCTGGTGGTGCACAGCTCCGCGTAATCGGCGACCGCGTCCCAGTAGGCACCCAGCAGCGCCGTCGCGGAGGCGGCGCCATCGGCTTCCTCGGCGGGCCCCTCGGCGGGCCCTTCGGCTGGCCCTTCGGCGGGGCCGGGGCGCCTCGGGAAGCCGTCCCGGGGAGATGCGTGGTCGGGCATGGAGGTGATTCCTCACTCACGGACAGCGGCGCCCCCGCGGGGGGACAACCCTCTCACCACGGGCCGCGAGGCGGGCGGCCAACAGTGCGGGACTGCCGGGGAGTTGGGGGTTCCCCGTACGGGGCGCGCTGAGCTTTTCACGCCCGTGACCAGGCTGACAAGAGACGTCGGGGAGTCCCGGCCCGGGTTTGTGACCCACCTGATAAGTCGTGGGTGCGAGCCGGGCCGAACCGTTCGCCAGGTGAACTCCGGTGCGTTCACGGTGGCGTGCGAAAGAGGTCGGTGTCCGGTGCCGCGGGCCGCCGCCACGGCTCGCGCAGATACCAGCCTCCATGGCCGAACGATTGGATGAATGCCGCCCTGAACACCTGTACGACCTCGCATATGCGGCGTTACCATCAGCGCATGCATACGTACCGGATCGGTGAGGCCGCGGCCCTGATGGGCGTCAGCGTCGACACCCTGCGGCGCTGGGTCGACAGCGGACGGCTGGCCGCCGAACGGGACGAGCAGGGCCGCCGGATCATCCCGGGCCCGGCGCTCGCCGCGTTCGCCCGTGAGGTCAGCAGCGGCGCGGAGCGCGACAACCCCGGCTCGTCGGCCCGCAACCGCTTCTCGGGAATCGTCACCGAGGTGATCCTCGGCGATGTGTCCGCGCAGGTGGAGATCCAGGCGGGACCGTTCCGCGTGGTGTCCATGATCAGCCGGGAGTCGGCGGAGGAGCTGAAGCTGGAGCCCGGCGTTCCGGCCGTCGCCGTGATCAAGTCGACCAACGTGGTCGTGGAAACGCCGTGAGCGCGCGTGCCGGGAGCGGCAGAGGCAGAGAGGGAGAGACAGACCCCATGACGACCCGTTCCGTATCCAGGCCCCGCCCCGGCGCTCGCCGGACCATCGGTCTCGTGGGCGGCCTGGCCCTCGCCGCCGTGACGCTCACCGCCTGCTCCTCCGGGGACTCCGGCGATTCCGGCGACTCCGCCACGGCGTCCGGCTCCGCCACGGCGTCCGGCTCCGGTTCCGGCTCCTCCGCGGAGAAGCTGTCCGGCACGGTGACCGTGTTCGCGGCGGCCTCGCTGAAGGAGAGCTTCACCTCGCTGGGCAAGACCTTCGAGAAGGAGCACCCCGGCACCAAGGTCTCCTTCAACTTCGGCGGCAGCGACTCCCTCGCGGCCAGCATCACCTCCGGCGCGCCCGCCGACGTCTTCGCCGCCGCCAGCCCGAAGACCATGAAGACCGTCACCGACGCCAAGGCCGCCAAGGGCGACCCGGCCACCTTCGTCCGCAACCAGCTCGAGATCGCGACCCTTCCGGGCAACCCGAAGAAGATCGCCACGCTGAAGGACCTCACCCGCTCCGGGCTGAAGGTCGCGCTGTGCGCC
Organism: Streptomyces hygroscopicus subsp. hygroscopicus; assembly: GCF_001553455.1. GTDB lineage: Bacteria > Actinomycetota > Actinomycetes > Streptomycetales > Streptomycetaceae > Streptomyces > Streptomyces hygroscopicus. Next base: position 51,298 of record NZ_BBOX01000013.1, on the reverse strand, counting down.
AAGGAGGTGCCCTGCGGCTCGGCGGCGCAGACGGCGCTGGACGGGGCCGGGCTGAAGCTCACCCCGGTCTCGTACGAGCAGGACGTCAAGGGCGCCCTGACCAAGGTGGAGCTGAAGGAGGTCGACGCCTCCGTCGTCTACCGGACCGATGTGAAGGCGGCGGGCGGCAAGGTCGAGGGCGTGGAGTTCCCGGAGTCGAAGAAGGCCATCAACGACTATCCGATCGCCCTGCTGAAGAACGCCCCGAACGCGGAGGCGGCCACCGCCTTCATCGACCTGGTGACGTCCGCGCGGGGCCAGAAGGCGCTCGGCCAGGCCGGCTTCCTCAAGCCGTGACCGAGCCGGACACGGAGACCGGCCCGGCGGAGGTCCTGGAGGACACGCGGCGTCGGCCCCGTACTTCCCGGCCCCGGCCCCGGCCACGGCTCCGGGCCGGGGTCCCGTTGCCGCTGCTGCTGCCCGCCCTCGGCGGCCTGGTCTTCCTGGTGCTTCCGCTGGTCGCGCTGCTGGTCCGGGCACCCTGGCGGAGCCTGCCCGACCAGCTGACCGGGGTGGCGGTGTGGCAGGCGCTGCGGCTCTCGCTGATCACCGCGACCGCCGCCACCGCCGTGGCGCTGGTGCTGGGCGTGCCGCTGGCCTGGCTGCTGGCCCGGACCCGCTTCCCCGGCCGCCGCCTGGTGCGCGCCCTGGTGACCCTGCCGCTGGTGCTGCCGCCGGTGGTGGGCGGGGTGGCGCTGCTGCTCGCGCTGGGCCGCAACGGGATCGTCGGCCGCTGGCTGGACTCGGCGTTCGGCGTCACCCTGCCGTTCACCACCGCGGGAGTGGTGGTCGCGGAGGCGTTCGTGGCCATGCCGTTCCTCGTGATCAGCGTCGAGGGCACCCTGCGCGCCGCCGATCCGCGCTACGAGGAGGCCGCCACCACCCTCGGCGCCTCGCGCTTCACCGCCTTCCGCCGCGTCACCCTGCCGATGGTCGCGCCGGGCGTGGCCGCGGGCGCGGTGCTGGCCTGGGCGCGGGCGCTGGGCGAGTTCGGCGCCACCATCACCTTCGCGGGGAACTTCCCCGGCCGTACGCAGACGATGCCGCTGTCGGTCTATCTCGCCCTGCAGAGCGACCCGGCCGCCGCCATCGCGCTCAGCCTCGTCCTCCTCGCCGTTTCCATCGCGGTCCTGGCCGGGCTGCGCGACCGCTGGATGGCCGCCTCATGACCACGGACACCCCCACCACCGAGGACACCGCGGTGCGCACCGGCGGCCTCGACGCCCGACTCGTCGTGGACCGTGGCACCTTCCGGCTCGACCTGCGGCTGTCCGCCGCCCCCGGGGAGGTGCTCGCCCTGCTCGGGCCCAACGGGGCGGGCAAGACCACCGCGCTGCGCGCCCTGGCCGGGCTCACCCCGCTCACCGCGGGGGCGCTGCGGCTGGACGGCCGGACCCTGGAGGAGCCGGAGCACCGGCTGAGGGTGCCGCCCGAGGACCGTCCGGTCGGCGTCGTCTTCCAGGACTACCTGCTCTTCCCCCACCTCACCGCGCTCGACAACGTGGCCTTCGGCCCGCGCTGCCACGGGACGCCGAAGGCGGTGGCCCGCGCCCAGGCGGCCGACTGGCTGGACCGGATGGGCCTGGCCGACCGGGCCGGCGCCAAACCCCGCGCGCTGTCGGGCGGACAGGCCCAGCGGGTCGCCCTCGCCCGCGCCCTGGCCACCCGTCCCCGGCTGCTGCTGCTGGACGAGCCGCTGGCCGCGCTGGACGCCCGCACCCGCCTCGAGGTGCGCGCCGGGCTCCGCCGCCATCTGGCCGACTTCCCCGCGGTGGCCGTCCTGGTCACCCATGACCCGCTGGACGCGATGGTGCTGGCCGACCGGCTCGTGGTCGTCGAGGAGGGCCGCATCGTCCAGGAGGGCGCCCCGGCGGACGTCTCCCGCCGCCCCCGCACCGACTACATCGCCAGCCTCGTCGGCCTCAACCTCTACCAGGGCCGCGCCGAGGGCCACACCGTGGCGCTCGACGGCGGCGCCACCATCACCACCACCGAGGACCTCACCGGCCCGGTCTTCGTCGCCTTCCCGCCCGCCGCGGTCACCCTCCACCGCGACCGCCCCGACTCCAGCGCGCGCAACCTGTGGCGGCTGGAGGTCACCGGCCTGGAATCCCACGGCGACCAGATCCGCGTCGACCTCACCGGCGAACTCCCCCTGCTGGCCGACCTGACCACGGCCGCGGTCGCCGAACTCGACCTCCACCCGGGCCGCACCGTCTGGGCCACCCTCAAGGCGGCCCAGACGCACGCGTACCCGGCCTGATCGGGGCGCCCGGGAGTTCTGGCCCGGTCGGGGGTGGCTGGGGGTTTTGGCCTGGTCGGGGTGGCTGGGAGTTCTGGCCTGGTCTGGTCTGGTCGGGGCGGTCGGGAGTCAGCCGGAGCGGGCACGGACGCGGTGCCGCCGGTCCGGGGCGAGCCGGCGCCGCTCAGGCCGCTCAGGCCGCTCGAGCCGTCCGGGCCGCTCAGGACGTCGTCCCATGCCCCCGCGCATCCGGTCCGAGCCCGCTCCGGCCGGGGAACGCCGCCCGGTAGTGGGCGAGCAGCCCCGGATCGTTCAGGCGCGCGTCGTCGACGCGGCCCCGCGCCTCGGTGAGGAGCCAGCCCAGCAGCTCCTCGGTGGCGTGGTACTCGTTGTAGAAACCCATGCGCAGGTCGGTGATCTCGAACTCGAACATCACGTCGTCCACGAGGTCCGCCAGGTGGGCGTCGGCGGCCGGGGTACGGGTGGCGGCCCACCTGTCCAGCCAGGGGCGCAAGCTGTTGGTGGCGACGGTGATGAGGCTGAGGGTTTCCCTGGCGGGGACGGGGTTGGGGTGGGTGTGCAGGGTGGCCGTCCACCACGCGGACCAGACGTCGTGGAGGGCGTCGGCCAAGGGCTCGTCCCACGTGGTCCAGCCTGCCTCCAGCAGACGGGAGGCGATGAGGTTCTCGTCCACGTGGAACCGGCCCGCGACGACGGGGCGGATGATGCGCGGGGTCAGACGGCGGTAGAGGCGGGGGAAGTCGTCCCAGTGGCTGGGCACCTCCATGGCGACGGAAGTGACCACGTCGTCCGATATCAGGTGCAGTGGCCCGGAGAGTTCGGCGAGGTCCTCCTCGGTGTAACAGAAGGTGCATCCCTCAACGGGGAAGGGCGCCTCGCGGGCGAACGCGCGGTCCATGGCGTCGAGGGCCGTGGTGAGCTGCTGCGGGGAGGAGGACATGGCGACCTGCCGGGACTCCGTCCGGACAACCGGCGAAGGTTGCAGGGTATCGCGGGGCCTGCGCGGGCTGTCCGGTGAGTCGTGGGCGGCACCGGAGTCGCGCGGGCGGTGGCGGAGCCGCAAGGACGGCAACGGCCAGGGGCTCCCCTCAACGCGTCCCAGGTCCACGCGTCCCAGGTCCACGCGTCCCAGGTCCACGCGTCCCAGGTCCACGCGTACCAGGTCCACGCGTCCCTGGCTCCGCGCCCGGTCTGAGCCCGCCACGGGACGTCCGGGGAAGGCTGGGACCCAGGAGTCCCTTCCCGGCGTGGCGTCTCTACCTGGCGCGGTGTCTCTTCCCGGTGCCGTGCTGTTTTCCGACGCGGCGCCCCGCCCGGCGGGCGCTCCGGGACCGCGGTGGGCTCAGGCGGGGTGAGCAGGAGAGGCGGCGGGCCCGGGGTCGCACAGCTCGGTGACGAGGGCCCTCGCGTAGTGCTCGTCCGTTTCCGGGATCGAGAACACCACCCGGAAATAGAGGGGAGCGACCACGCGATCCAGCACCCGCTCCAGCGAGGGCGTCGCTTCGCCCCGCCGGGCCGCGGCCTCCAGAGCGGCCTCGAACCGGGTGCTGACCCGCTGTAGGCACTCACGCAACCCGGCCCGGCGGTCGTCCACGTCGGGTGCTACCTCGGCGCGGAAGAACGCCACGCCTCCGGGCCGGGACAGATCGGTGAGCGTCCACACCGCCACCTGCTCGAGGTCCTTCCGCAGATCACCGAGCAGCTGCGGTGCCCCCTCCTCCTGACGCTGGGCGGCCACGTCCGCCAGGAGGGCCGAGATGTTTCCCCAACGGCGGTAGACGGAGCTGGGATTGACGCCGGCGCGGCGCGCTACCGCCGGAACGGTCACCTTGTCGGCGCCGACTTCGTGCACCAGGTCGACCGTCGCCCGGTGTACGGCGGCGCGTACACGGGCGCTCCGGCCGCCGGGGCGGATGTCTTTGCTTTTAGCGGGCATCCTCTCATATTAAAGCAATGAGTTGCGCTTTAATGCTGGGCTGGCTAATCTGCCTTAAGGCATAGATCAACGCTTTAAGTGCTTCCCGTGGAGGAGTCATGTCCCAGTACGAGACCGCATACCAGCTCGGCAAGAAGTTTCACGCCTTCCTCGCCGCCGGTGACTGGGACGGCATCCGGACGCTGCTCGCCGACGACGCCACCTGGACGCTCCCCGGTGACAACACCATTTCCGGTACGGCGGAGGGCGCCGACGCGGTCGTGGAGCGGGCGAAGAAGATCGCTTCCTACGGTCTCAACTTCGAACTGCTGCACATCCTGGTCAGCCGCGAGAACATGGCCCTGTCCCTGCACAACACCGCCCGCCGGGGCGAGGTGCGGCTGGACGAGTACCTGTCCACCGTCTGCCGTCTGCGCGACGGAAAGATCGCGAGCATCGAGACCTACCTGTCCGACGTCCCCGGCATGAACGCGTTCTTCGTCTGAGCGCTGTTGCCCCGACCGGGGACTCCGGCGGCGGTGGGACTCGGATCAGCGTGACGCCGTTGTGGGCGCGGACCGCGGGAGGACCGGCCGTGTCGAGGCAGTCCGGATGCGGACGGTCTCCAGTCCTGTGGACACCGGTGAGCGCGGCCGGGAGCACGATCGTGACTCCGTCTCCCTGGGGACTTCGTGCCGCAAGGCGTGGGTCGCGCGGTGAAGCGTCGGGGGAGGCCGCCGCCGGGGTCGAGCGCGCCGCCCGGCGGCTCCCAGATGCCGCTGCCATGGCGCCTGACCAACAGCTGCTCGTCCGCGTTCGGCCGCGCTTGTCCACCATGGTGTGACTCCGCCGACGCCGACGCCGACGCCGACGCCGACGCCGACGCCGACGCCGAGGCCGATGCGGTGCGGGCGGTCGGAGGTCGCGCTCCTCGGCCCGCTCGGCTGGCGGGGTTCCGCATGGTGGCGAGGCCCTGGACGGTGGCCGGGGGCGCATGACCGAGGAGTCGGCCTCCCCGGCCCCCGGCCCGCTGATCCGGCCGAACGGGCCAACGGATCGCGTCGGCGCCGTCGTTCCGCTATGGGGTGGCGTTCTCGGCGTCGCCCTTCTTGGCGCTGCTGTCCTTCGCGCCGCTGTTCTTGGTGTCGCCGTCCTCGGTGTCGCTGCCCTGGCCTTCGGTGTCGCTGCCCTTGGCGTCCGAGTCGGTGTCAGCCTCGGCGTCGGTGTCGGCCTCGGTGTCAGCCTTGGCGTCGGTCTTGGCGTCGGTGTCAGCCTTGACGTCAGCGTCGGCGTCGGCCTTGGTGTCAGCCTTGCCCTTGGCGCCAGCCTCACCCTCGGCCCCGGCGCCGGGCTGGTCCTCGGCCCCGGCGGCGGCCTGGTCCTTGGCCTCGCCACCGTCCTCGGCCTCGGCCCCGCCCTCCGCTGAGTCCTCGAAATACACGTCGAGCACCGCGTCGAGCTGAGCCGTCCACTCCTTGAGCAGCTTCCGGGCCGGGGCCTCGACATCGGCCGTGTACCACCGCCGGTTCGTCGTGTAGACCGTGATCCCGAACCGCTTCCCGAACCGCGGGGTGTCGACCTCCACCGCGCCGATCTCGTCCCACCCGAACTCCGCCTTCTCGCCGTCGAGTTCGAAGGTGACCCCACGGCGCGCGGCCCGGATCGCACCGCGCCGGTCGGACACCTCGAAGGCGACCCCGCCGTCCTCCTCCTCGCCGTCGTCGTCCGCTTCCCCGTCGGACGCGACGTCGGCCTCGGTATCGGCCTTCGCGCCTGCCTTCGTCTCGGCCGCCGTGTCGGCCTCGGCGCCGGACGCCTCCTCGGCGCCGACGGCCTCTTCCCGGGCCGCCTCTTCCTCGGCGGCGGCTCCCTCCGGTGGCCGTTCGGCTGCCTTGTCCGGGGCGTCCTCCTTCACTTCGGCAGGGCGCGGGGACGTCAGGCCGGGGATGTACCCCGGATCCGTCCCGGCTGTGTGCATGGGCGGGATGATCGGTCCAGTGCTCTGCTCCACGGCCGGAAGTATTGCCGATAAACCTGTGCCGACGACAGGCAACCCCGTGCCCAATCCGGCCCGCCCACGAAAGCCGCAGGTGGGGTGCGAGGGATCAATGAGTCCTCCTGCGGGCCGCCGGACGGTACGGCACCGGTACTCCCACCCGTACCCTTTTACTCTCCCTTTACTATGGGTCCAGGGACACTGCCTTACCCGGGCATGTGGGGAGTCACCGGACCTTCCGGCGGCTCACCACGACCCACCACGAGTCACCACGACCCACCAGCGACCTCCCAGCGATGAAGGAGCACCGGACCCGCAATGGGTGAACCTCCCAGTACCACCCGTGCCACGCCCCGCCCGCCCCTCACCGGGGCGTCCCTGATCAGGGAGCCGGGGGTGGCACGGTGACCGAGATCCTGCTGCTCCTCCTCGCCGTGGTCCTCACGCTCGCGTGTGCGGTGTTCGTGGCCGCCGAGTTCTCCCTCACCACCGTCGAACGGGGTGACCTGGAGCGCGCCGCCGAAGCCGGTGAGCGCGGGGCCGACAGCGCGCTCGCGGCGGTGCGCCGGCTGACGTTCCAGCTCTCCGGGGCCCAACTGGGCATCACCGTCACGTCCTTGGTGATCGGCATGCTCGCCGAACCCTCGCTGGCCGCCCTGCTCAAGAGTCCGCTCACGGCGGTCGGCCTGCCCGCGGGCGCGGCGTCGACGACCGCGGTGGTGCTGGGCGTGGCCGTCTCCACGGTGGTGCTGATGGTCGCCGGGGAGCTGGTGCCCAAGAACTGGGCCATCTCCCGCCCGCTGCACGTGGCCAAGGCCGTCGCCTCCCCGCAGCGCGCCTTCACCGCCGCCTTCGCCCCGCTGATCCACCACCTCAACAACACCGCGAACCGCCTGGTCCGCCGGATGGGCCTGGAGCCCGCCGAGGAGCTGGCCTCCGCCCGTACGCCGGACGAACTGGTCGCGCTGGCCCGCCACTCGGCCGCCGAGGGCGCGCTGGAACAGGACTCGGCCGAGCTGTTCGTCCGTACGCTCCGCCTGAGCGAGCTGACCGCCGAGAACGTGATGACCCCGCGCGTGGACGTCCAGGCGCTGGAGGCCCACGCCACCGCCGCCGACGCCGCCAACCTCACCCTGGCCACCGGCCGGTCCCGCTTCCCCGTCTACCGCGACACCCTGGACGAGGTGGTCGGCACCGTGCACATCCGCGATGTGCTCGCCCTGACCGCCGCCCACCGCGCCACCACCCCGGTCACCGACCTGGCCACACCCCCGCTCCTGGTCCCCGACAGTCTCCCGGTGGACCGGCTGCTGGACCGGCTGCGCGGTGCGCGCACCATGGCTGTCGTCATCGACGAGTACGGGGGCACCGCCGGTGTCGCCACCCTGGAGGACATCGTCGAGGAGGTCGTCGGCGACGTCCGTGACGAACACGACGGCGACGAGGTCCCCGGCCTGGTGCCCATCGGCCCCGGCACCTGGGAGGCGGACGGCGGCGTACGGCTGGACGAGCTGACCGGCATCGGCCTGACCGCGCCCGAGGGCCCGTACGAAACCGTCGCGGGTCTCCTGGCCACCGCGCTGGAGCGGATCCCGGCGGCCGGGGACGCCATCGAGACGGACGGCTGGCAGCTCACGGTCCTGAAGGTGGACCACCACCGGGCCGACCGCGTACGGATCACCGCTCCCCTGACCGAGGCCCCCTCGACCGACGCTCCCCCGACCGCCCTCTCCGCCGGTTCCCCGACCGCCCCCTCCGCCGGTTCCCCGAACGGAACCGACTCCCCCGCCGCCGACGTCACCCGGGACGCCCGATGACCCTCCTCCAACTCGCCATCGGCGCCTTGACCCTCCTGACCAACGCCTTCTTCGTCGGCGCCGAATTCTCGCTGATCTCCGTGCGCCGCAGCCAGATCGAACCGCGTGCGCAGGCGGGGGAGAAGCGGGCGCGCGGGGTGCTGTGGGCGCTGGAGCACCTGTCCGCGCTGATGGCCACGGCCCAGCTCGGCATCACCATCTCCTCCCTCGTCCTGGGCGCGGTCGCCGAACCGGCCATCGCCCATCTGCTGGAGCCGGTCTTCGACGCCGTCCACGTCCCGCACGCCCTGGTGCACCCGATCGCCTTCGTCGTCGCGCTCACGGCGGCCACGTATCTCCACATGCTCATCGGCGAGATGGTCCCCAAGAACATCGCCCTCGCCGCCCCCGAGCGCACCGCGCTCCTCCTCGGCCCGCCGCTGGTGGCCCTCACCCGCCTCCTGCGCCCTGTCGTCTTCGGCGTCAACGCCTTCGCCAACGCGGTACTGCGGCTGCTGAGGGTCGAGCCCAAGGACGAGGTCGAGTCGGTCTTCACGGACGCCGAACTCATCCGGCTGGTAAGGGACTCCAGCGATGCCGGGCTGCTCGACAAGTCCGGCAGCGACCGGCTGCGCGACGCCCTGGAACTGGGCACCCGGCGGGTCGGTGACATCCTCGTCCCCCTCGACGAGATGGTCACCGTCGACCACCGCGTGACCCCCGACCAACTGGAACGCACCGCGGCCGTCTCCGGGTACTCCCGCCTCCCGGTCACCGGCCCCGACGGCGTCGTCCTGGGCTACCTCCACATCAAGGACACCCTTGGCGTCACCGACCGGGACCGCCCCTTCCCTCGGACCGCCGTGCACACCATCACCCGTGTCCCGGCCGACACTCCTCTGGACGACACCCTCACCGCCATGCGCGCCACCGGCACCCACCTGGCCGCCGTGACGGCCGCCACCGCTACCGCCACCGGCCCCGCCACCGCCCCCGTCCTCGGCTTCGTCACGATGACGGACGTCCTGGACGAGCTCGTCGGCCCCGCCACGACGTGAACGCCGACGAGGACAAGAGGCCCGGGCCCCGGTCCGAGGGGCGGGGCCAGGGCCCCGGGCGGGGCTAGGGCCGGTCCGAGGGACGGTCCGGGCGTACCGAGAACGCCGTGTCCCCGGCCGTCCCCACGATCGCATCCTTGACCAGCATCACCTTCGGTTCGGTATCCGGCGCCGAGGTGCCGGGGTCGTCCAGCGCGGCCGTGCGCCACGCCTCCGCGCCGTCGTTCACCTTCAGCGCCAGCAGACGGCCGAAGCGGTTGGTGAAGTACAGCTGCCCGTACCGCTTGGACAACACGGGCGCGGACAGGCTCTCCGTGTCCGTCGCCCGCTGCCACAGCTCCCGGCCGCTGTCCGCCGACACCGCGGTGACCGTCCCGTTGGTCCGGACGAAGTAGACGACACCGCCCAGCAGGGTGGGCGTGCCGAGGACGGAGCGCCGCAGCGGGAGCCGCGTGGTCCGGCCGGTGCGCGGATCCACCCGGACCAAGGCGTTGTACGGGCGCTCGTACCCCGAGTCGTACACCTCCTTCGTGGTCTTCGCCACCGCGAACAGCGGCTTCCCCCGGATCGCGCCCAGGGTCAGCGTCTTCCGCGGGAGGGTGGTGAGTTCGCGCTGCGTGCCGTCGGAGGGGTTGAGCCGCAGCAGGTCGTAGGGGCCCTCGGCGGCCAGGTCGTCGGAGGTGACGGGCGAGCACAGGGCGTACGGCGCGTCGGCCAGCGCCGTCGGCTCGCAGAACTTTCCGTACGCCTGCGGCGACTGCCACAGCCGCGTACCCGACGGCCCGTAGGCGACGAGCGCCCCGTCCTCCGGAGACATCGTCAGCACTCCGCCGCGGAACAGGCGCACCGACGCGGTGCCGCTGATCCTCCGCTCCCACCGCTGTCGCTTCGTGGCGGCGTCCAGGGCCACCACCCACCGCAGACCCGCCTCCGACTCCCGGTAGGTGTAGACGGTTCCGTCCCGCACCCCGAGCGGCCGGGCCGACTGGGGCCTGGAGCCCCACCGCCACAGGACGCGACCGGTGGCGGCGTCGACCTTGGCGACCGTGAAACCGTTTCCGCCGCAGTACAGGTTCCTGCCACCGTCCGAGGCACATCCGGCCTCCTGGTAGTCGAGGGGCGGCCCCTCGGCCTCGACCCGCAGGTTCGTCCGCCAGGGCCGCCAGCCCGCGGGGAGTGACGCGGGCCGCTGGGAGGACGCGGTGGTGGACGTGGTGCCCGACGACACCGTCGTGTCCGGGGCGAAGACCGCCGCCGCGACGGTCACCCCGGCGACGGCCAGGGCCACCCCGGCGGTGCTGACGACGAGCCGTCGCCGGGCACCGCGTCCGGGCCGGGTGCGCTTCGAGTCGTCGGCATCGTCGCCATCGTCGCCATGGTCGGGAGCCGGGGAGGCGGGGGGACGTTCTTCGGCGGCGGCCGTCCCGGCGTCCGAGGCGGCTCCGGTGCGGCCGATCGTCCCGGTGCCGGGGGTCGTCCCGGTGCCGTTGGCCTCCCCGGTACCGTTGGCTGTCCCCGTGCCGTTGGTCGTTCCGGTGCCGGGGGTCGTTCCGGTGCCGCCAATCGCCTCGGTGCCGCCGGCGATCGCGGTGCCGGGGGCCGTCCCCGCGCCACCCGCCGTCCCCGTGCCGTCAGCCGTCCCCGTGCCACCCGCCGTCCTCGGGCCGCCAACCGTCCCCGTGCCACCCGCCGTCCTCGGGCCGCCAACCGTCCTCGTGCCGCCTGCCGTTCCGGTGTCACCAATCGCCTCGGCGCCCGCGGTCGCCCCGGAATCGGGTCGCCCCTTACCGCTCGGTCCCTCAGCACTCGCTTCCCCGGCGTCGTGCCGCTCCGCGCGGCCCGCCCCGGCGCTCGGTCCCTCCGCGCCCTCGCCGCTCACCGGCTCGGCCGCGGGGAAGTCCGGCAGTGTGCGCAGCATGCGGTGCAGTTCGTCCAGCCCCGGCCGGGCGTCCGGCTCCTTGGCCAGACAGTGTTCGGCGATGCCCAGCAGCGGTTCCGGGACGCCGTCCAGCGTCGGATGTTCGTACATCACCTGGTAGCCCGACAGATAGGGGCTGTCGGACTCGAACGGGCTGCTGCCCCGCGCCGCGTAGACCAGCAGTGATCCCAGCGAGAACACGTCCGACGCCGCCGTCACCCCCCGTGGGCTGCGCAGTTGCTCCGGCGACATGAAGGGCGGGGTGCCGAGCACGCGCCCGATGGTGACGGTGAGCGTCTGGCTGTCGGCGGCGCGGGAGATGCCGAAGTCGATGACGCGCGGCCCGTCCTCGGCCATCAGGATGTTGGCCGGCTTCAGGTCCCGGTGCACCACCCCGGCCCGGTGGATGTCGCGCAACGCCTCGACCAGCCCGAGCCCGAGCGTCCGCAGTTCCCGCCCGTCCAAGGGGCCGTCCTTCCGTACCACCTCGGACAGCGTGCGCCCCGGTACGTACAGCGTGGCCATCCACGGCCGGTCGGCCTCCGGGTCGGCGTCCACCACGGGGGCGGTGAACGCCCCGCTCACCCGCCGCGCCGCCGCGACCTCCTGCTGGAAGCGGGTCCGGAACTCCTCGTCCTGCGCGTACTGCTCGTGAACCAGCTTGAGCGCGACCTGCCGCCCCGAGGCCGAACGCCCGAGATAGACGACGCCCATGCCGCCCGACCCGAGCCGGTCGACCAGGGCGTAGCCGCCTATGGATTCCGGATCACCGGTGGCCAGCGGCATCGCCGATCCCCTCTCCCGCGCCGTTGTCCGCGTCTTGAACGGGCGTACCGGAGCACTAGCGTAGGTCGGCGGGGGAGCTGGTGGACCAGGGGACCCGCGCCGTGGCAGAACGGTGACCCGCGGCCGGGCCAACGGGCGGAACGGGGATCAGGCGGCGGACCGGGGCGGGGTGTTAGTACCGCGTTAGCGGAACGGTGCCGGCACGCCAGCGGGCCACGGAATGCTCATGGCCGTACCCGAAGGCCGGTGGCGAGCGCACCGGCCGACCTCCGACTCGCAGGGGAACCCGCCATGCACGTCACCGCTTACCGCCGCGGCCGCACCGTCCGTACGATCGCCGCCTCGATGCTGGCCGTCGCCGCTCTTGGCCTGACCGCGGCGTGCAGCGAGGACGGGGGCTCCAGCAAGGCGGACAAGGCGGAGACGTCGGCCTCGGCCTCCATCGCTGCCGACAAGGACGCCACCGGCACCCGCCACAGGGACGCCACCGGCCACAAGGACGCCACCGGCCACGAGGACGCCACTGCCGACAAGGGCGGCAGCACCGCCGACAAGGGCGGCAGCACCGGCGCCGACGGGGGCAGCACCGGCGGGGAGGACGTCTCCGGCGTCAAGGATGCGAAGGCGCAGTCCCAGAAGCCCGCCGGAGACTCCGGGCCCGAATCGCTCGGTGACTGCGACGTCAACAAGACGGCCCTCTCGGTCCAGGAGGTCAAGAGCCCGGTCAACCACCTGCTGCTCACGGCGACCAACGGGGCCGGCGTGGACTGCAAGCTCGTCGGCTACCCCAGCCTGAAGTTCGGCGCCGACGCGCAGGCCGCCACCCCGGCGTACGAGGACAGCAAGCCGCAGTCCGCCGTCGTCCTCGCCCCGGGCGAGAGCACCTACGCGGGCATCACCACCTCCGGGGCGGACGGCTCGGGCGCGGAGGGCGGAACGGCCGATGCGCTCGACGTGTTCGTCGACGGCAACGAGGACCCCGTCAAGGTCGAGCTGCCCGGTGACTCGGTCTTCGTCGACGGTGCCGCCAAGGTCACGTACTGGCAGACGGATGTGCAGGACGCCCTGTCCTGGTGACGCACGGCCACGCCCGCGGCCTCTCCCGCCCTCAGCAGGCCCTGGCCAGACCCCGTCGCATGTCCGCATACATGAACTCCGTCCTGCAATGAAACAACTCTCTCGGAGGACGAAGCGGCATCGCCGGACGAAGCGGCGTCGCCGAAGCACCGAACCGCAGCGCACACCGGCGCGCACACGCACAGGGGCGGGGAACGGATGGGCATCGGTTAGCGCCCGTGGCCCAGCGCCCGCAACCCGGCGCCCGTGACCCGATGCCCGTGACTCAGCGCCCATGACCCGATGCCCGACCCGGCGCCCGTGACCCGGCGCCCGTGACCCGGCGCCCGTGACTCGGCGCCCATGACCCAACGTCCCTGACCCCGGCTCCTGCCCCCGCCGGGGACACCCGGCCGTCACCCCCTCGTCCCGGACTCCTCCGGGTAGAAGGTGATCAAGGTGGCGGTGCCGTCCGGGGCGACGACCCGCACGGCCGCCTCCGGAACGTCCTCGGTAGCGATGTCGACCTCGGTCGGATGCGCCACCATGTGCCGCAACACCACCGGATACCGCGGCGGCCTCCCGCCGACGGCGCCGATCACCGTGTCGTCCCTCGGGTCGTACGCGAGCGACGAGAAGGGCAGCCGCTCGGCTTCGTACTGATGCCCGGCCGACGGGTCCAGCACTTCGATGGTGACGAGTTCGCCCTGGTGCTCGTGTGTGATCTGATCGAGCGTGGTCCGCCACTCCCCGCGATCGAGCGTTGTGGAACCGGCCATCGTCCACCCTCCTTCGGTCCTGGCCCTCCTGGTGCGGCCAACCCGTTCAACGCTCGCCGCCACCACCCCCGGCCGCCACGTCCACCCGGGTCGAACCGGCCCGCCCGGCCTTGACCTCCCCGGACGAAACCGGCCGAAAGGCGTGGCCCGAGGCCGTACCTCATGGAGCCCGCCCGGTTGGGGGACAATCACTGCGCATGGCCATCGACTATCGCAAGCACCCCCGTATCGACGACCGTGAGCCGGACACGGCATGCGCCGCCGCGATCAGCCTGGAGAAGGTCACCACCCGGGCTCCCGCGCTGGTCAGCCTCTACAAGACGGCTGCGGTCTCCTTGACCAAGCGCGGGGTCGGTGGGCAGCGGGCCGCCGTGTATCTGGTCCTGGACCGCTCCGGGAGTATGCGCCGGTACTACCGTGACGGCTCCGTTCAGCATCTGGCCGAGCAGACCCTCGCCCTCGCGGCCCACCTTGACGACGACGGGGTCGTGCCGGTCGTCTTCTTCTCCACCGACATCGACGGGACCGCCGAGATCAGCCTCGACGCCTACCGGGACCGGATCGGCCCCTTGCACGACTCGATGGGTCACATGGGCCGCACCAACTACCACGTTGCCATGCAGGCCGTCATCGACCACTACGCGTCGTGCGGATCCGACGATCCGGCGTTCGTGGTCTTCCAGACCGACGGCTCCCCCACCTCCAAGGCGGCTGCGGAACACGTGCTGTGCACGGCGGCGAAGTTGCCGATCTTCTGGCAGTTCATCGGTTTCGGCGACGATGAGTTCCGCTTCCTCCGCCGGCTTGACGAGCTGTCGGTGCCGGGCCGACGCGTGGTCGACAACGCCGGGTTCTTCGCCGCCGGGCCGGACCCGAAGGCCCTCTCCGACGCCGACCTCTACGATCAGCTGCTCCAGGAATTTCCGCAGTGGCTGACCGCCGCTCGCGCCACGGGCATCGTGAAGAGCTGACCGCGCGAACAGCTGCCTCCTGAAGAGCTGCCCTCCTGAAAAAGCTGCCCTCTGAAGAGCTGACCTCGCCGAGAACGGTCGGACCGGGGCGCGCCCACCTCCCGTGCGGCGGGGGCCCCGGCCCCGCCGTCCCAGGCCGCCGCTGCCCGGGGCGGCATTACCTGTGACGTCATCGCGCTGGTCCGCCGCCCCGGGCAGCATGGTGATCGCTTCCCACAGGGTTTCCGATCGAAGGGATCACCATGTCCTTGGCCGCACCCATGACCACCCGCGCGCTGGTGGAGGAGCTACTGCGCCGTATCGGTGAGGGCGACCCCGAGCGCATCGCCGAGCTGTACGCGGAACGCAGCGACTGGAAGCTGGACTGGCCGGAGGCCGAGCACGGCCGCGCCGCCACCCCGTGGATCCGGCACCGGTCCACCCGGGCGGACGTGGCCGACCACTTCCGGGAGCTGGCCCGCCACCATGTGCCCGAGCAGGCGGCCACCGAGGTCGAGCGGATCCTCGTCGATGGCGACGACGCGGTCGTACTGGGCGAGATCCGCCAGACCGCCCGGTCCACCGGGCGCGCCTATCGTGCGCGGTTCGCCCTGCACCTCACGCTGGAAAACGGCCTCGTCACCCGGCACCACGTATACGAGGACAGCCTCGCCGTCGCCCAGGCGTTCACCACGCCGTAGGCACGCCGTAGGGCAGGACACAGGACGGTTGGTCGGCGTCCCGTCAGGACACAGGACGGTTGGTCGGCGTCCCGTCAGGACACAGGACGGTTGGTCGGCGTCCCGTCAGGACACAGGACGGTTGGTCGGCGTCCCGTCAGGACACAGGACGGTTGGTCGGCGTCCCGTCAGGCGAACAGAACCGTGGGCGGTGTGCCGTGCCCCCTTGCACCCCACCCCCGGTCAGCGCACGAGCAGGGGCTCCACCCGGGACAGCGTGTCCAGGATGTTGGCCTCGGTGGTCGCCATTCGCGCCTCGTCCGGCGTCAGCCAGAGGAGGGGTGCGTCCGGGTTCTCCGGCCGCACCGCCTCGGGAGCGCTGGTGGCCAGCACGAAGCGCACATCGGCGTGCTCATGTGCGGGCTCCCGGCTGTTCGCGGGGACCGGCACGATCACCAGGTGCCGTACCTCCGCGTCCGGCCACGGCGCCAGGTCGGGCAGTGCCGTCTCCTCCCGCCCCTCCCGCAGGGCGATGGCGAGCGGGTCGTTCTCGCCCGGGTCGGCGTGACCCCCGACCAGCAGCCATGTCTCGTGGCGCGGGTGCCAGCGCAGCAGCACCCGGCCGCTGTCGGGGTGCACGATCAGGGCGGAGGCGGTGATGTGAAGGGAATTCGACCGGTCCCAGGGGGCGCCTGCCTCAATGAGGGCGCGCACCCGCTCGATATCGACGCATTCCGCGGTGGTCTTCGGCCGGTAGCCCGTAAGGACATTGATGGCTGCGTGGTCGGCTGTGGCCATGCGCCAGATCCTAACGTCGCGACCGTCACCGGGCGCGGGGTTTTTGTCGGGGGAGTGTGTCAGGGAGAGTTGGAATGGGTCCGCCAGGACTTGGCCTCCACCAAGTGCGCCACCGATCGCGAAGTGCGCCACCGATCGCGGTGTGCGCCACCGATGGGACGCGTGTCCGACGGCATGGGCATGAACAAGGCCCGGGTCCATGACCTGGGCCTTTGAATATGGTGGCTGGCCGACGATCCTAGTGCTGCCTGACGTATGCCGGGTGGGTGATGATGGCGGCGGCGATGTCCTCGGCATGCCGCACCACGCCGGGGTGGTTCCTGTCATCCTCCGGGGGTGCCGGAACGCTGGATGTCGATATCTTGAGCAGAGTCGGCATGCACGCCAACACTATCAAGAGAAACGTCACTGCTCCAGGCCGACCGGTAGGCTTGTTCAATTTTTGCACCTGTACTCGCGAATTCGATGGGTGGTGTCACGGTGGACACCGCGCACGCGAGATTAGTGCCGATCGTCTCCAAGATCAAAACGGAAGATCGAAGAACGAGCGTTCGGTAGTTGCCGGGCCGCCGCATGCTACCGACGATTAACTTACTGGCGAGTCGTGGATTCTGTTTCTCCGTGATCGATTTTGGTCAGGAGTGCATGCAATCTGTTCGCTTCTCGTCCGTTCAGTCCGCGTAGCGTGGAAAGCGCCCGGCGCAGCAGGTCCCGGGCCTCCGTGACATCGCCCGCCGTTGCCCGCACCTCGGCGAGTATCGCCCGCGCTCTGGCCCCCTCGTCGCGGGCGTTGGCCTTGTCCGCGGCGGCTATGGCCGCCTCCAGGTGCTCGGCTGCGGTCTCGAGTCGGCCACTGGCGAGTTCGCTCTGGCCCAGTCCGCGCAGGGCGCGCGTGATTTCCTGGGTCGTTCCGATGTCATGGGCGATGTCCAGGGCCTTCAGGTGGTTCTCGATGGACGCCTCGAAAGAGCCTTTCTTGAAGTGCGCTTCCCCAAGCCCGTTGTATGCCGTCGCCTGACTCTTTCTATCCCCTAATAGGCGAAAGTCCGTCAATGCTTGCTGGTGCAGGGCGAGTGCTTGTGTGATTTCTCCGGTTTCGGCGAGATTTGCGGCCAAGTTGGTACGCACCATTGCCTGGGCATAGGTGTTTCCGGTGGCCTCCGTCAGGGGCAGTAATTCCTCGAAAGCCTTCCGGGCCTGTGTGTAGTCCCCACGTTGTGCGTACAGGTCACCTACATTGTTGAGAGTTCTGATGAGGCCGGTCTCTTCGCCTGCGGACCGAAATCCGGATATGGCGTTCTGGAAGTGGTCGAGAGCGCGGTCCAGTTCGCCGAGGGCGAGCAGGGATATCGCGGTGTTGTTTCGGGACCTGGCCTGATCGAGGACGTTCCCGGCCGCCACGCTGATCGCCAGCGCCTTCTGGTGCAGCACCACCGCTGTCTCGTTCTCCCCCATGTGCCAATGAATCACCCCAAGATTCCGATACGCCTCCCACTCCGCTTCCCGGTCCCCCGTCGCCCGCGCGATCTCCAGGGCCCGTTCGCCCGCCTCCACGGCCCGCGCGTAGCGGCCCGTGTTGGCGTGGTTGGAGCTGAGGCAGAGCAGGGCGTGGCACAGGGCCGGCTGGTCGCCGGTGCGGGACCAGTGGTCGGCGGCGTGCTGAAGGATGTCGGCCGCGTCCTGCCAGTGGCACTCGGCCTCCAGGAACCCCGCCATGGCGTGGGCGAGCCGGGCGGCGGACGGCCGGGAGTCGTGGGTGCGGGCGTGGCGTTCGACGGCCAGGAGGTTGCCGCGTTCGGCGGTGAACCAGGCGCGCGCCTCATCGGCGTTGCGCATACCGGGGAGGGCCGGAAGCTCTTCCGTGGCGAGCCGGATTCTCCGCGGATACGCCATGCGGTCGGCCTGTTCGGCGGCCCGCAGATAGAAAGTGGTCAGCCGGGTCAGGGCCTGCTCGCGGTCCCGTTCACCGTCTTCCGAAAGGGCGAGCATCCGGGCGTAATCGCCCAGTAAGTCGTGGTACCGGTACCGGTCCGGTACCGGTTCACGGAGAAGGTGGCATTCGAGCAAGGATTCGATCAGGCGCTCGGTTTCGCCGGGTGACCGGCCGAGGAGCGCCGCGGCTGATTCGGCCGTGAAGTCGGGCCCCGGATGCAGCCCCAGGCGCCGGAACGTTGTGCGCTGGTCGGTGTCGAGGGCGCGGTAGGACAGGGCGAACGCGCGCAGGATCTCCTGATCGGCGTTGCGGATCTCGCCGAGGGGCCCGGGGCTGCGCGCCAGGCGCTCGCCCAAGGTGGTCAGAGTCCAGGAGGGGCGGGAACGGAAGCGGTTGGCCACCAATTCGATGGCGAGCGGCAGATGACCGCACAGCCGCACGATGCGGGCGGTCTCCGTGATGTCCTGGGTTCGTGCCGCACCCGCGAAACTGCGGAAGAGACTGATCGCGTCGTCGGTCGGCAGGACGTCGAGCGGAAGCGGAATCGCATGGGGCAGCCCCGTCAGATGGCGGCGGCTGGTGACGATGGTCAGGGACGGTGAATTGCCGGGCAGCAGCGGTGCGACCTGGTCCGGGCTCGCCGCGTCGTCCAGCACGATCACGGCTCGGCGGTCGGCGATGGTGGTCCGCCACAGGGCGGTCAACTCGTCCAGCCGGACAGGGATGGTGTCGGCGGGCGTGCCGAACAACCGCAGGAGGGTGGCGAGGGCCGCGCCCGGACTCAGCGGTTCCTGGGAGGGGGAGTGGCCGCGCAGGTCCAGGAAGACCTGGCCGGCGGGGAACCGGGGAGCCAGTGTCCGCGCGACGTCCACGGCGACCGCGGTCTTGCCGACCCCCGCCATACCACTGACCGTCTCCAGGGTCAGCACCGGGCCCTCCCGCGCCGCAGTGCTGACCGCCGCCATCAGGACCTCGAGTTCGGAGCGCCTGCCGATGAGCGGCGGCTGGTACGGCAGGTTCCGCGGCGGCGGCTGGGCGGAGGCATGCCCTCCGGGAGCGGGGCCGGAGGACGCCCCGGCGGTGGCGTTCCGGACCAGCCGGTCCACCGGTGTCCGGTCGAGGACGCCGCGGTGTATGCGCTCCAGTTCGGCCCCCGGGCGGCAGCCGAACACCGACATCAGCAGGTGACGGGCCTGCTGGTGCACCCGCAGGGCGTCCGTGTAGCGGCCGCTGCCGTAGTACGCCAGCATCAGCTGGCCTGCCAGCGTCTCGTCCTCCGGGCGGTGGCGCACCATGGCCGACAGCTCTCCGACCGAGTCCGCGAAACGCCCGAGCCGGTGCAGGGCCGCGATACGGGAAGTGGCCGCGTGGAGCCGGCGTTCGGCGAGCGTCGCGCGCACGGTTTCGGCCCAGGTGCCGGGCAGCCCGGCGAGGGCTTCCCCCTCCCAGAGGCCTTCGGCGCGGACGAGGAGGTCCACGACGCGTTCGTCGTCGCCGCTCGCCGCCACCGATCCGGCCAGATCGACCAGGCGCTGGAAGCGGTTCAGGTCCACCGAGTCGGGGTCGGCCTCCAGCACATAGGTGTGGGCCCGGCCGGTGATGCGCGGGGCGCTCGGACCGGTACCGGCGAGGCGCAGATGTTTGCGCACCCGAGAGACGTACGTGTGCGCGTTCTCGCGGGCGCGCGGTGGAGCCTCGCCGTCCCACAGCCGGTCCATGAGCGCGTTCATCGAGACGGGGCGGCCCACTTCCAGGGCCAAAGCGGCCAGCACGGCCCGTTCCTTGTCCGAACCGAGCTTCAGCCGCCGGCCTTCCAGCCGAAGCTCCACCGGTCCGAGTAAGTGGATGTCCACCAGCGTCCTCCCGCTGGTCTGTCCGTTTTGAGCGAGCATGGCACGGGGGATGGGCGGCCGCCATACACCGTTCGCGGCGCACTGGCCGAATCACGTCATCGGGCGTTCCCGGGTGCATCGCCGAAGTCCCGTCGAGGGTAGGACCGGACTGATCCATACAAACGGCGACCGACTGACCGGGGGGACGGACGGATGGGCCAGGCACCCGGGGACGCCCAGGAGAACCTGATCGGCGGCCGGGCCCGGATCGACGGTCCCGCGGTCCAGGCGCGCGACGTGCACGGCGGCATCCATGTGCACACGGGGGCGGCCGCCAGGGTGCCGCCACCCCGGCAGCTCCTGCCGGTCCCGGCCCACTTCACCGGCCGTAACGACGACATGACGGCGCTGGAGGGACTGCTGACCGGGAACGGGCGGGACCGCCCGGCCCGGTCGCTGATCGTGGTCAGCGGCCCGGCCGGGATCGGCAAGACGACCTTGGTGTGCGGCTGGCTCCACTCCCTGGCGGCCGAGTTCCCCGACGGGCAGCTCTACGCCGACCTGCGCGGGCACTCGGCCCAGGGCCCCGCGAGCCCCGGCGAGGTCCTGAGCCAGTTCCTGCGGGCGCTCGGGGCCGGCTCGGTGCCTGCTGATATGGCCGAAAAAGCGTCACTGTGGCGGTCTTGGACCGCTGAAGCCCGGATCGCGGTAGTACTGGACAATGCGTTCACCGCCGCCCAGGTACGTCCGCTGCTGCACGCGGGTCCGCACGGCCTCACCGTGGTCACCAGCCGCCGCAGGCTGACCGGTCTCCGCATGGACGGAGCGGCGGTGCACCAGCTGCGGGCGCTGCGGCCGGACGCCGGGGCCGAGCTGCTCAGCCGGGCGATCGGCGACGACCGCGTGGCGAACGAGCCGTCCGCGGCGCGCCAGGTCGTCGCGCTGTGTGCCGGACTGCCCCTTGCCCTGTGCCTTGCCTCCGCGCGCCTGGCGTCGAGGCCACGACAGTCCGTCAAGACCCTGGCCGACGCCCTGACCCGGGACACGGAGCGGCTGGCCGCGCTGCACGTGGAGGGAGAGAACACGGTGAGCAACGCGCTGGACGCTTCCTACGCCGTTCTGACCGAGGAGGCCGCCCTGCTGTACCGCAGGCTCGGCCCGCTGCCCCTGCGGACCTTCGACGCGCGAAGCGCCGCCGCGGCCTGCGCCGCCTCCCTGGAGTGGGCCGAAGCCCGGTTGGACGAGCTGGTCGAGGCCAATCTGATGGAGGAGACCGGGCCGGGCAGCTTCCGCTTCCACGACCTGGTGCGGGTCCACGCCCACGGCCGGGCGACCGCGGAGGAGAGCGCTCCGGCTCGGGCGGAGGCACTGCGGCGGGTCTGCGACTGGTATCTGGAGACGGCCACCGAAGCCGAGAAGCTGATCACGCCCGCGCAGTTCACCCTCGCCCGGGACGTGACCCACCCGGCCGGGCTCCCCGTGCCCTTCGCCGACGATCCGGGCGCGCTCGCCTGGCTCGATGCCCACCGGATGAACCTCATGGCGGTGATACGCGCCGCCGCGGCATCCGAGTGGCATGCGATGACCTGGCAGCTGGTGGACGCCATGTGGCCGGTTTTCCTGCGGCTGCGCCACTACGACCTGTGGATCGAGGCCCATGAGATCGGCCTGGCGGCGGCCCGGGAAGACGGCGACGCCGAGGCCGAGCGCCGGATGCTCAACTCCGGCGCCATCGGCCTGAGCGCCGCCGGCCGCGTCGACGACGCGGCCGAGTGGTACGAGCGGTCCCGCCGGGCGGCGCGCGAGGCGGGTGACGTACGGGACGAGGGACAGGCGCTGCTGGGCCTCGGCGGCTGCCACCGCGACGCCGGACGGACGGCGCGTGCCGTGGAGTATCTGAACCAGGCCATCACCTGCTGGGAGGCGTGCGGCTACCCCCGCGGTGTGGCCCTGGCCAGGATCATCCTCGGTGAGATCGCACTCGCCCAGGACGACACCGGCCGGGCCGTCGAGTACTTCACCCACGCGCACACCGGTCTGCTGGCCGTCAACGACCCGCATGACGCGGCCCGGGCCCTGGTCTTCCTGGGGCGCGCCCGTGCGCGCGCCGGTGAGCACAGGGCGGGTACGGCGGCGATGGAGGAGGCGCTCGCGGTGTTCACCTCCTCCGGGGCGGTCCACTGGCAGGCCCGTGCCCTGGAAATGCTCGGGGACAGCGCCCGGGAACGCGGGGAGGAGACCGAAGCACGGCACTTCCGCGCCCGCGCCCGCGCGCTGTTCGAGGTCACCAGCCCCGCCGACGCCCGCCGGCTCAGGGAAGCGCCGGGCGGTACGTGAACCGCGGGTGCGCCTCCACCACTGCGCTCAGCGGGAGCCCCGCCACCAGCCATGCGTGCAGGCAGGACACGAAGAGCCAGTGCTGCGGCGGCACCTGGCACGGCAGGGCCACCACGCCCGGATCCGTACCGCCGCGCGCCATCCAGCCGCCACCGGCCAGCGGTACGGCGGCCAGGCCGCAGGCCGGTCTGGCGCAACCGACCTCCGCCAGCCACCGCACCGCCTCGGCGGCCGGCCGCGGGCGGCTTCCGCACAGCACGTCGGCACAATCCAGGCGGCGTGCGTCGGCGCAGGCATCGGCATCCACCGTCAGGTGCTCGTCGAGGACGCGCCCCCGGCGGGTGTCCGCGCGGCCGGTGCGGGCCAACAGGACGCCTCCGCCCGGCGCCCGGCCCGTCCAGAGGCACAAGGACGGCGCCGGCGCCGGCTCCGGCGGAGCCGCGGCCCACCACTCCACGGTGACGAAGCACCAGGCCGGCCACCTCATGCCGATGCCTGCCCACGATCGGCCGTCCACGCCCGCAGCGTCGGCGGATCCGGCAGGGGCAACGCCCGCGGTTCGTGGGCGGGCTGGCCCAGCCGCAGCAGCCGGTACATCAGCCGCCGCATGTTGCGGTGGAAACGGCCCGGCTCGGAGGTGATGCGCGCGCCGATCGCGGCGTACTCCTCCGGGCGGTATTCGGCGGCGGCGTAGTCGAGCTGCTCGGGGAGCGGATGCGCCGGGGACAGCGCCGGCGCGGTGACGGCGAGCGTGGCGGCCGGGGAATGCGGGTTGATTTCCGGCTCCGGCGACCCGGTCAGCAGGATGGGGGCGCCGGTGAGCGTTCCGTAGAGGGTGACCGAGCCGTGGTCGCCGATGATGTAGTCGGCCGCGACCAGCACACTGCGCCAGTCCGCCTCCGGCGGCACCACGCTGACACCCAGCCGGCGGCACCACGCCAGCCACGTCGTGACCTGCCACGAGCCGTGGCCCGACCACACGTTGGGGTGGACCAGGACGGCCGTCCGGTACCGCCCGGACGCAAGCTCCCCGACCAGGCGCGGCAGCAGCATCTCGAAACGGCCGAAGAACGAGTGGGGACCCCAGGTGGAGACGGCGAGCAC
This sequence comes from Streptomyces hygroscopicus subsp. hygroscopicus, assembly GCF_001553455.1. GTDB lineage: Bacteria > Actinomycetota > Actinomycetes > Streptomycetales > Streptomycetaceae > Streptomyces > Streptomyces hygroscopicus. The sequence goes on along the minus strand of NZ_BBOX01000013.1, from coordinate 28,058 downwards.
CAGCCGTTCCCCGTCCGCGAGCCCCAGCGCACGGCGGTAGGCGGTGCGCCGTGACAGGCTCGCGGTGATCCGGTCGTGCGCGGGGTCGCCGACCACATGCGCCAGAGGGAGCGCCTCGGGGCAGTGCCGCTCCAGCTCCCGCAGATCGGCGTGGTGCGGTACGACCACGGCGGCCGGCGGCTTGCCACCGGGCATGAGGTCCCGCCTGCGCAGCCCCGCCACCCCCGGGTCCGTGGCTCCGGGCAGGCGTTTGAGGTAGCTGGCGCCGTGCGGCATGGTGATCACCGGCGCCCGCACCTGCTCCACCCCGCGCGGCCCCGCCGCCACGGCGAGGTCGAAGGTCATGTGGGTGGCCTCCGACCAGGGAAGTAAGGGGCTTCCCTGGTGTTGGAGGAAGCGCGGCACGTCGTCCCCGAAGGCGTGCGGAGGGGTGGTGAAGACCACTTGGATCCGGAAGTCGGCCTCCAGGAGCGACAGGACCTCGAGGAGCCGCTTGGCGTAGGTGACGGTGTGGACGACGGCCAGTACCTTCTTGCGTTCCACCAGCGTGAGCCACTGGCGGGGCTCGTCGTGGGAAGACTCTGCGATCGTGTTCAACGCCGACATGGCGCCCCCGTTCATCTCTCGTGCGGATTTCGGACGTGGACCCTCGTGGGTCTCGCGTCGGTCCTCTGCCCGCCCCGGCGGACAGAAGGCTTGCCGACCCCTTGCCGAAACCTTGCGGGGCCCGAACGCGCAGGTGGGAGAGGTGCGGTGAGGTCCAGGGCGGGGGGCCGGGGAAGAGGAAGGCGAACTCCGGGGTCTCGTCGGTCCGGGCAGACGAAAAGCCCCGGGCTACTGGCCCGGGGCTTGTTGTGGAGCGGGGGACAGGTGCGATCCGTCTTCGGACGGGATGGGTCCGGGGTGGACCGGGGTGGTCCGGGGTGGTCCGGAGGATGGTCCGGGATGGTCATCCGCTCACGGTGAGATTCGAGTTCCCACTGCTCTGGTATCCCTCGGTCGCGAGGATCATGTAGTACACGAAACTGCCCAGGTTCATTCCGGAACGGGCCCATGCGTCGAAGTGATTGCCCGTGGTGATGGTTCCGCCCGTCTTCTTCGACTGCCGGACGCTCCAGTACTGATTGAACGTGCGCGTGCCTTCGACCGACGGGGCGTTGTAGCGCGTGGTCTGGTACATGTCGTACGTACCGCCGTCGCTGGTCACCGCGCCCTTGTAGGTACCCGTGGGCCGGTAGGTGCCCCAGTTGTCGACGATGTAGTACTCCACCAGCGGATTCGTGGTCCACCCGTAGAGACACAGGTATCCGTTGCCGGACGGGTTGAAGCTGCCCGAGTACTGCACGCTCCTGCGGCCGCCGTTGCTCCAGCCCTTACCGCAGACGAAATTCCCGCAGTTGGTCCATGAGGTGCGGTAGCTGCCGCCGGAGGCCAGCGTCATGGAGACCGATCCGCCGCCGTCGGTCCAGAACGAGTAGTAGAACCCGTTGTTGGTGCCGGTCTGATTCGTGGTGATGGTCGTGTCGGCGTTGGCCGTGCCGATGCCCGGCAGCATCAGCCCGGAGGTCGCCAGCGTCAGGGCACCGGCCCGGCCGAGTAAGCCTCGGCGGCTGATCGGGTGGTTGGGGGTGTGGTCCCGGTGCATGCTTCCTCCTCGTGAAGGTCGTGAAGACCGCGAAGGTCATGAAGGCCGTGCAGGCCGTGCAGGCCGTGCAGCCGTGCAGGCCGTGAAGGACCGGGGTGAGGCAGGGCCGTGGGATCGGCCCGGATCGACGGTGGATGAGGTCCGTCGATGCCGACAGTGTTGGTCCGGCTCCGTGGGGTGTCAACAGTTTCCGCAAGCATTACGGAAGTACTGTTGTGGCTGCTGTTCTCTCGATGAGGAATAAGACCTGCTCAAAGGGAAAGCGATGGCAACTGATCCGGGATTGATCGCTGAAACGGCGGTCCAGGGGATCAATATCCGGGCGGGTGTGGCGATAATTTTCGGATCCCTTCCGGATCATTCTGGGCGCGGGCGGCGGGTGTGGGCGGGCGTGGGCGGCGCGGGCGCGGGCGTGGTGCGGGTGCGCGCGACGGCAGATGCCGGTGGCGGCCCTCTGGCAGGGCCGCCACCGGCATCGGGAACACGTCTCGGCGTGCGGTCGGCGGGCGGTCGTCAGCGGGTGTCCACGATCCCGCCCGTAACGGCGATCACCTCGCCCACCGTGTAGCTGCAGTCCGCGTCCGAGGCCAGGTACACATACGTCGGCGCGATCTCTTCCGGCTGGGACGGGCGGTGCAGAGGCGCGTCGCTGCCGAGTTGGGCGAGAGCGTCGGTGGTCACAGGCAGTCCCGGGGCAGCGTTTCGTTCCAGCTGCGGGAGAACACCCGCCGGTCGCCCTCGTAGCCGTCCAGCGTGGCGTCGACCGTGAACTCGGTTTCGCCGCACCGCAGCACCGTGCTCGTCACCACGCGCGTCTCCCAGCCGTCGCGGTGGAAGCGCATGGTCCAGGTGGACTCGCCGCCGACCGAGGTGAAGTCGTCCGCCACGGCGGTGTAGCGCTCGTACGCCCGGCGGCCGACGTCCAGGCCGATGTCGTCGAAGCGCTGGGTGCCCGCGTCCTTGACGATCTCCAGCTCGGACCGGTAGCCGACCAGGTCGCGCTTGACGTCCCAGCGCTGTTCGGGGGGTGTGAGCCGGGTGGTGGCGATGGGAGGTGTGCCCTCGGGTTCGCCGAACGGACGCTGTGGCTCGTCCTCGCTGCTCCGGTCCCGGTCCCGGTCCCGGCGCACCGGCAGCGTGAGGGTGCTGGCGCCCTCGTACACGCTCAGCAGGACCGGCTTGGGCGGTGGCCAGGCGAGCGGCCAGTACGATGTGGACAGCGACAGCCGGATGCGGTGGCCGGGCGGGAACGCCTGGGCCACGCCGTTGAGTTGCACCCGGGCGCGGTAGCGCCGGCCGGGCTCCAGCGGTTCGGGGGTGCCGATCGCGTCGCGGTGGGTGAGGTTGAGCAGACCGTAGGTGACGCGGGTGGCGCGGCCGTCCGGCGCCACGTCGGACAGCCGGGCGGCGACCATGGCGACCGGTTCGCTGACCGACAGCTCCAGCTCGACGGAGGGGGAGCCGAGGATCTCCACCCGCTCGGTGAGCGCCTCGGTGTCGAACACCAGCGAGCCGCCGTCCTCCTCCCGCTGGTCGTACGGCAGGTCCGGCGGCGCGTTGTAGGAGGCCCACTTGCCCGCGAACTGGCCCACGGAAAGCGGCGACTGCACGGTCAGCGCGGCGCCGTGCGGCTCCTGGCCGGGAGGCGTGTCACCGGGGTCCCCGATGCGGTGGCGGGTGAGCGGGTGCGCGACCGGCTCGACGTTCGGGGAGGGCCACTGGGGTTCGCTCACCCAGCGGCCGGGCCGTTCCTCGTAGGAGGTGGAGGGCGGCACGCTGTCCTGCATCCAGGTGCGCAGCATGGGCCCGTCCATGACGCCGTTGTCCACGCCCTTCAGCCAGTGGTCCCACCAGCGCACCACCTCCTGGAGGTAGCCGATGGCGGGGCCGGGCTCGCCCAGGTGCGGGTACTTGTGCGACCAGGGTCCGATCAGGCCCTTGCGCGGTACGTCCAGATGGCCGAGCAGCCGGGTCACCGCGTTGGAGTAGCCGTCCGCCCAGCCGCTGGAGGCCAGCACCGGGCATCGCACGGCCCGGTAGTCCTCGCATACCGAGGCGTGCCGCCAGTAGTCGTCGCGGCGCTGGTGGCGCAGCCACTCCAGTACCCAGGGGCGGGCGTTCTCCAGCCGCTCGTGCCACATGTCGCGCCAGCGCTCGCCGACCACCGCCGGGTCCGGCGGACAGGTGGCGTACGCGAACATCGTGCCCGCCTCGGCGAGGTTGTCCGACAGCAGGGCGCCGCCCATGTAGTGCATGTCATCGGCGTACCGGTCGTCGGTGAAGGAGGCGATCACGATGGCGCGCAGGCTCGGTGGCCGCCGGGCCGCGACCTGGAGGGCGGCGAAGGCGCCCCAGGAGATGCCCATCATGCCGGTGGTGCCGTCGCACCAGGGCTGCTCGGCGAGCCAGGCCAGGACCTCCTCGGCGTCGCTCTGTTCCCCCTCCAGGTATTCGTCCGTCAGCACGCCCTCCGACTCACCGGTGCCGCGCAGATCGACGCGGACGCAGGCGTAGCCGTGACCGGCGATGTAGGGGTGGTGGATGGAGTCGCGCACGGCGGTCAGATCGCGTTTGCGGTACGGGATGTACTCCAGCACCGCCGGCACCGGCTCCTCGTCCGAGGACGTGGGACGCCAGATGCGCGCTGACAGGCGAACGCCGTCGGACATGGCGATCGTGACGTGGTCCTCTTCCTTGGTCGCGCACGGCAGATTGCTCACGAGGCGCATCGGGCCGACCTGCTCCTTCCCTGGCGGCTTCGGTGGCGGCACGGGGTCACGGGTGCCCCTGGACGCGACTGGCACACCGGGCGCGTCAGGGGCGGGACGGACATCGAGGCTCAACCGCCCTGCGTCTCCATCTCCGTCACCGCGTCCGTTGCCGTCTCCGTCTCTGTCTCCGTCTCCTCCTGACCATCGGGGGCGGTGGCGTCGTCGGGGGCGGTGGCGTCGAAGATGAGGCTCAGGGCGGCGACGCAGCGGTCGTACTTCGCGCGCAGGTCCTGCTCGCTGTCGCCCCCGGTGAAGACGTGGGCCAATTCGAAGCTGTAGCTGTCCTGCTGCGCCATCTGCGACAGCCGCTGCCCCTTCTCGGGCACCACCTCGATCCGTACGCCCGGGATCTCCCGCTCGATGCGCTCGATCTCCTCCTCGACGGGGGTGTCGTGGACCACACCGTCGGCGAACCACCGGTAGTACCACTTGGCGGCCATCGTGTACGGGCCGGAGCGGTACGGCAGGGCCGGGTCCTCACCGAGCGCGAGGCTGAGCATGCAGTGGTGGTTGGACACCCCGTCCACGTAGGCGAAGAGTTCGGCGTGCGACTGGGAGTGCCGGGGGTTGATCTCCAGCAGATTGATCTCGTCCGTCGCCGGGTCGTAGAAGTACTCGATGCTGAACGTCGCCCCGTCCATGCCGATCTGCCGCATCACCCGCCGGGAGATGTCATGCAGCCGCCGGATCACCGGCTCCGGCAGCGTGGAGGGGTACTGGTGGCGCAGGAAACACGGGCTGTCGGGGTAGTCGATGGAGTCCAGCACGCCGTAGACGGTGACCTCGCCGTGGTGGACGTATCCCTCGACGGCGACCTGCACCCCGCTCAGCGCTTCCTCCGCGAGGCACACCTGGCCGCCCACACCCTCCATCTCCGGCGGGAGGTCGAGCCGTTCGAGGATGGCCTCGAAGGGCTTGCCCACGCGGCCGATGCCCTCCCGGATCTCGGCGACCGCCGCCCGGAACTCCGCCTCGTCCTTGACGGAGAAGGCCAGCTCGGAGGAGTAGGCGAGGGCCGGCTTGAGCCACATCGGATAGCGGACACCCTCCGGCGGCCGTGGGTCACGCGCCTCCAGATCGACCCGCCCGAACCGGGGATGCTCGTCGATCACCTTCTGCTGCTCCAGTCGGCTCCAGTACTTGTGCTCGCACTTGACCACCGACTCCAGGCTCGTGCTGCGGGTCCCGTAGCGCTCGCTCAGGATCGGCACGAGCGTGCTCACCGGGAAGTCCCAGTAGCCGACAATCGCGTCGACGCTGCCCTCGAAGGCGTCCAGAACACCCTCCGCCTTGGCGATGAGATCCGCCACGGAGACCTCGCCGCCCTGCAGATCCTCGATCGTGAGCAGCCGATGGAACCGGTACCGGTGGGCACCGGGGCCACTTTCCAGAATGGGCACATTGGCCTCGTCCAGGCCGATCACAAAGATGTTCTTCTCGTCCACTGGGGTCCTTTCCCGCGCTGACGCTTACCGGCGTCCTGGGTACCCCTCAACGGATCTCCCATCCCGATCGGGCGCTGGTTGCGACTGGTTGGCGGCTGGTTGGCGGCTGGTCGCGACCGGTGGCGGCTGGTGGGGCCGGTGGTCGGTGGGGCGTCGGAGGGGGCGGTAGGGCGTCGGTGGGGCGGTCCGGCGGGGGCTCGGGCGCGGGTTCCGACAGCCTTGTTCCGGTGGCCTGTTTAGCCCTGAGATCTCGGGTACCCGCAGCCCCAGACCGATCGAATCTCCACGAATGAGGAGGAATCAGTCATGGCTGGCAACCCCGGCAACTTCGCCAACGATCCTCAGCGCGCCTCGGAGGCCGGTCAGAAGGGCGGTCATGAGAGCGGGGGCAACTTCGCCAACGATCCGCAGCGGGCCTCGGAGGCTGGCCAGAAGGGTGGTCACGAGAGCGGGGGCAACTTCGCCAACGATCCCCAGCGCGCCTCGGAGGCCGGTCAGAAGGGCGGCCGCGAGAGCGGAGGCGGCCAGGCGCGGTAGCTGAACACCCGCTGAAACACCCGCTGTGCGGCATGGGCAGGAGCCATAACCCTGTCCGCCGCTCTGGAGGACCGGTGGGCCGGACGTCGCGGCGGACGGGCCCACCGGTCCTCCTTTCGCTCTCTCGCGGCGGTCCTGCTTGCTGTCGCCGTTCGTCCTCCCGGGGCGCGGGCTCGCTCTCCCGGGGCGCGGGACTCGCTGTTTCGCGGGAATCGATGTCGCTCGGGGGGATTGCCGGACCAGGCCGTGACCAGGAGGGCTTGCTGTCGCCCGCGGGCGGCTTGATGTCGTCCGGGGCGCGGGACTTGCCGCCACTGAGGGGTGTGCTGTCGCCTACCACCCCCGGTCGGGCCGGTGACGGCGGAACGCGGCCGCCATGGCCTTCTCCACCTCCGGCGGCAGGCGGCGGCCCTCGGTCGTGGCCACGAGACGGGACGCGATGTCGCGCAGCTTGGTGTTGGTGTGCTGCGAAGTCTCCACCAGCACTTCCCATGCCGCCTCGGCCGGACACGGCACCATGGCCATCACCATGCCCCGCGCCTGGTCGATCACCGGGCGGCTCGCCATGGCCTCCCTGAGCTGAGCGAGTTCCTCGGCCGGTGACGCGGTCTCGGCCGCCAGCCGCGCCCCACGCTCCGACGCGCCCGGTTCCCTCCGTCTCTTCCCCCTGCACACAGCGGACGAGCCGACCGCACCGGCGGCACGGACGTATCCAGGAACGGTGCTCATCAGCGGCACTCCTCCCTGTGACGACCTCTTACAGAGTTGCTTCGCGGCTTCCTTCGCCCGTTGCTTCGCGACTTCCTTCAGGGTTTCCTCGGGAACTGCCTTCAAGGCTTCCCCAGGGCTTCCTCCAAGGCTTCTTTTCGGCTTCGCGCAGGGCGCCACACCTCATGCCGCCCCCATGCCACCCTCGAGACTGACCCCATCCCCCTGGCCTGGCAACCCAGTACATATGGCGCATAAGCCCGCAAGGCGGCACCGGCGGCTGTTTCGCCAACCTGCCGGTGCCTACGCGAGTGGCGTCACATACGCGCGCCGGGCACGTTGCCGCTGACCCCATCACTCAAATCGAGTCAGGCCGCCCGTCATTCGCCGTGCTGTCCGCGTCAGCCCGTTGGGGAGAACGGCGCTGACCGGGGTCGGCCCCCGAGGCCGCGTGGCAACTGGCGATCGTGCATGGCCAGGACGGGCCGGGCTGATCGTGGCGTGGATGGCCCGAGCACCACCGCACGCTCTCACATCTGATAACGTTCTCGTAGTTGATAGCAATGCGGAACGGGGAGGCGGAGCTGTGTCCGACGCCGACACGAGGGTCACCGGAAGCGGCTCGACGGCAGCGGTCATCCGCAGCCTCTTCCCCACGCACGATGTGCCCCCGACGGACCGAGCGGGCCTGACGAGCCCAGGGGTCCAACGAACTCAACGAGTTCAACGAGCCCACGACGGGCTCAACGGGTTCAACAGGAACGTCCCGCCACCCAGCTGCTGCCCCGCACAGCCCGGAGGACGTCCACCCCAGGGCCTGACTGGCCTGCCGTAGGACCTGACGGACGGCCGTAGGACCTGACGGATCGCCCCCGAGCCCGACCGGACTGCCGCAGGGCCTGACGGACGCTGCCCCCGAGCCCGACCGGACTGCCGCAAGGCCCCGGATCCGCATCCGCGCAGAGACGCCCACCAGATGGGCCAGCCCCACCGAACCGGCGGCGCTTCTCACCCACCTAGTGAGCACAGCAAGCACACCACCAGTACTCATCACCGCCAGTACTCATCCGCAAGGAGCGTCCCACCGATGACATCGACTCAGCGTCCGTCGCCCGCCAAGACCCGGATCGCCTCCCGCATCGTGGCGACGGCGCTGGTGACCGGGCTGGCGGGGTTGGCCGGACTGACCGGGCTGGCCGGTCAGAGCGTCGCGGCGCCCACGGCCTCCGCCGCCTCCCCCACCTCCGCCGCCTCCCCCACCCCGGCGACCGCATCGGCCAAGGAAGCGCCCCGGACCGCACTGCGGAACGACGTGGACGCGATCACTCGAACAGGATCGGTCGGCGTGATCGCCCAGTCGAGTGGCCCCCGCGGTCACTATTCCGCCGCCGCGGGGGTGGCCGACACCACCACACGGGAGCGCGCACGGGTCGGCGACCGGTTCCGGATCGGCAGCGCGACCAAGACGTTCGTCTCGACGGTGATGCTCCAACTCGTCGGTGAGGGCCGCGTCTCGCTCGACGACACCGTGGACCACTGGCTGCCGGGAGTGGTGTCCGGCAACGGCAACGACGGCCGCCACATCACCGTGCGGCAGCTCCTGCAACACACCAGCGGCCTGTACGACTACACCGCTGACTTCCCGGAAATGACCACCGCGAACGGCTTCCAGGCCGACCGGTACACCACCTGGACCCCCGAGCAGCTCGTGGCGATCGCCACGCGGCACAAGCCGAACTTCGCGCCCGGCACCAACTGGGCGTACGCCAACACCAATTACGTCCTGGCAGGGTTGATCATCGAGAAGGCGACCGGCCACAGCTGGCAGCAGGAGGTGACCCGGCGGATCATCCACCCGCTGGGCCTGCGGAACACGCTCGCCCCCACCACCCAGTCGCGGATCCCCGGCCCGCACCTCCGTGGCTACTCCAACTTCTACGGCACCGGCGAGAGGATGGACGTCACCGACCTCAACCCCTCGGCGGCCGGCGCGGCCGGGGCCATGGTCAGCACGCCCGGTGACCTGTCCCGCTTCTACTCGGCACTTCTGGGCGGCAGGCTGCTGCGCCCGGCTCAGCTGTCCGAGATGAAGACCACCGTACGGGCCGAGGGACTGGACGCGGTGTGGCCCGGTGCGCGCTACGGCCTCGGTCTGCAGGAGGTCCCGCTGTCCTGCGGCGGGTCGTACTACACCCACGGCGGGGACATCCCGGGCTTCTCCACCCGGTCCGGCGCCAGTGCCGACGGCCGCCGGGTCGTCGTGGTGGCGACGACGGGCGACACGGCGCCCGACCAGTCCACCGAAAAGGCCAAGAACGCCCTGGTCGACCGGGCACTCTGCGCCTCCGGCGGCAAGTAACCCCCAACCAGGCCAGCGGAGCCGCGCCCACCGCCGTCCGGCGGCCGGCGCGGCCGGTAGTGCCCGGCCTGTGACTCGTCTTGCGCGCGTCGTACGCCGACTCCGACAGCCCCAGCATCCGGCAGGCGAACCCGACCCCGAGACCCTTGTCCTTGAGGTGCTCGATCACCTGGTCGGCCTCGTCCGGGGACGGTCGAGTCCGGCCGCAAAAGCGCGCTCGCGGCTTTGAGGATTTCATTCGCCCGCCTCAACTCCACGCCCTCTTAGCGGAGTTGCTTCAGTTCCTCGTGCTCGGCGGTGGTCAGCCGGTCGTCGCGTTCGCCGGCGTCCGCCTCGGCCTGGCGAACTCAGCCACGCAGGGCTTCCTTGTGGATGCCCAGGTCTTTGGCGACATGCGCGATCGGCCGGCCCGTGGCGCGGACCTCGCGGACGGCCCGCTCGCGGAGCTCGTCCGGGTATTTACGTGGTGCTGGCACTGCTCGTAGTTCTCCTTCGGGCCAGGACCATAAGCCTGGCTTCAGGGACTCCACGAATCCGGGGTCAGCTCATACCGCTGACCAACGTAAACGAGTGCTGTCGGCGGGTTGGGCTCCCTGCCGCCACACCCGTCATTGACCGCTGTTTACCGCCGTATCTGGTGCGCATCCGGTGCGTCGTCCACCGCGCATCTGTCTGTCGTCAGAGCTCCGCACCTCATAGGCCGATCAGTCGCACGCGGTCATTGCAGAGCTTGGCCATGTCGTCGGTGTCGGAGGTGAGTACGGCGACTGGGGCCGGCTGGCGTAGTGCTGCCTCAGCGACGGTGGCGTCGAGCGCGTATTTGTGCCCGTGCAGTCCTGCCGACTTGAGCAGCTCGGCGGCAGCCTTGGCCGCCTGCTCGGTGATGGGCTCGACCTTGACCCGTGAGAGGGTCCAGTTCAGGCGTGGGAGGTTCACTCGCGAATGGCTGACTTCGACGATGGTGTTGGCACTGACGACGAGATCAGCTCCCATTTCGTGGAACACCTGGAACATCGCGAGAACTTTCCGGTCCTGGGCAACCCATGCGGACAACCCTTGGGAGTCCAGGACGACGGTCTCAAGGCGTGTGCTCACGCGGCGTCCGTATGACCGGCACCGTCGACGGTGCCGAAGATCCTGGCGCGAGCTTCGGCCAGCTCTTCGTCCGAGAAGGCGCCTTGCTCCTCCTGGTGGCGCCGCAGATCGTCGCCGAGGAGTTGGTGCCGGATCTGGCGGGCGACCGCTTCAGCTACATACCCGGACACGTTGTCCGTGAGCTTCCTCAGCTCGGTGACCTGCTCGGTGGGCAGGGTGACGGTGATGCGTGTTGTGCCGGACATGAGTCGAGCATACTCCAGTATGTTCGCCCTAGGGTCGACTGCGAACGGCAGCCCCGTGAAAACGAAACCAGGCCCAGGTCACTGACCTGGGCTTTCGGCATGGAGCGGGTAACGGGAAGGGAACCCGCGCTCTGAACTCGGGAATCACGGTGAAGGGCTGAGGCGGTTGCTGACCAGCGTAAACGAGAGCTGGCTGCAAGTCGCCGACCTTTCCGCGGTTGTCGCCACTGACCGCATCGGGGCGTGTCCCAGGCATCGCTCACGCGGAGATCTCGCGCTGTGCCGAGTCCGTGATCTGTCGCATCTCGGCGAGAGCGGAGCGCACGGCCTCACGGTCGGTGGCCTGTTCCGCTTCGGCTTCCAGTTCGCGCAGGCGCGCGGCGCGGGCCGGGTAGCGCTGGATGGCGACGAACTCTCCCCACCACTGCAAGAAGGTACGCAGCGGAGCGATGGTGCTCTGGGCGGCGGCTTGTTCGACCGCGCGGTCGAGGCGCTCGACGAAAGACGGAAGCTGGGCGGGGGCGATCTGGGCGACCGCTGCGCGGAGCGCTGCCGGAGTGAGCGCCGGCATGGGGATCAGAGGCCCGTCGGGGGCAGAGGGCTGCTCGGTCATCGGAACGTCTCCTGGGCGGCGGTCTACGCGATCACCACGAGCATGGCCGTTGTTGCGGACGCTGGGCTGAGCCTACGCCCGCGCCTCGTCCCCCACACCACACCCGACCCGTCTCGCTCGCTTTGGCCCAAGTGTGATCGCGTTGAATCGGATCTCGGCGCGTCGTCGCGAGTTCCCGGAGACGCCAGCGGTCCCGAGCAACAAAGAAGCCCCGGGCCGCTGGCCTGGGGCTTTGTGGTGGAGCGGGTGACGGGAATCGAACCCGCGCTCTGAGCTTGGGAATCACGGGGTGGCTGACACGGATTACGCGGCTGACCAGCGGAAACGAGCACTGGCGGCAAGTTGCCGGGTCTGCCGCAGCACCCGTCGTTGACCGTTGTTTACCGCACTATCTGGTGCGCATCTGGTGCGGGCTGCGCATAGTCCGGGATACAGGCGGCACAGTTGGTGAGGTCTCCTCGCCTGGTCGGCTGACTGACTGGAGGGGCTGGCACTCAGCACTGGCCGAGCTGGTTGCCCTGCTCCGCTGTTGTACGGCAACCGATTCGGTCGGCAGTAGGCGCGGTTGACACGAGCCGATTTTGGTGGTCTGGACCCGCACAGATGCAGGCATCTTCAAGCAACTTTGATAACACAAGACACATCAGTCATATCAAAGCTCATCAGTGCCAACACGGCATTGCGGCCCCAAGGCTGCAAACTCTACCCTCACTGCGCATCGCACCCGTATGGGTGTCCAGTGTGTAAGGGGGGCCATGACACACGGAGCCAGCGACTCAGGGGACCTGGGTAATGTGACGGGGCAAGCAGCCCCGAGCTCCATCGGTTTGACTGAAGAGCAAGAGAGAAGGCTGCAGGAGCAATATCGGCAGCGCGTTAGGTTATTTGACGAGATCGAAGATGATCTTAGGGCGTCAAAGACTTTCCAGAGGATATTCTTACTCTGCCTGGTCGGCGCTATTGTTCTCGCCTTTCTCTTGGGTTATACGGTTATAGTCGGGTTATGGGAATCTAAACCCGAATTTACCAGATGGGCCAGTCTCGTCATCGTTCTTGGCCTATGGATATCCCTGGCTTGGGGAATATGGAAAAATCGTAAGAGGATTGTGGCGCAGGCCGGTAACCTACGTAACGCACTGCAGGACCGCCAAACGGCCGCCGCGCGCCTACCGCTAGACTCACCTTCCGGGCTGCGTATTTACCGTGAAGCGTCCCTCGATTTGATCGCGCAGTATCGCAAAAGTGCGGGCAGAAATAGGCGCATCCATAACCTTTTTCAACTGGCCATCATCAGTGGATCCATTGTCACCTCAACGCTGACTGCGATGAACCAGGGAAGTAATAAAGCTCTCGGGATAGGCACTTCAGCCCTTAGTGCTTTAGTCGGAATTTCTGCAGGTGTGACCGGCTACTTCAAATTCCGCGAACGTGGGTACAACCTTCAATCCAGCGCCGATGAAATTGAGAAGCACTACAATGCCTCTCAATTCATGCTCGATGAGTATGCTGCACAAAACGGCAGGCACCTTCCGGAGGCCGACCGGCTACGCCTCTTCGCCAGACATGTGGAAAGACTCAAGGAAGAGCAGCGAAAACGGGAGTTGCAGCTTGAGCAGTCCAGCTCGAATCGTGAAGACCGAGCTGGCTGATGGACGCTCGCGCCTTGCGATGGATGCTGTCTCCGATGCGTCAGTGGCGTACGTATCGCCTGATTGCTGCGCACGGTCCGTCTCTCGACTACCGGACAGCATGGTGTCTCGTGAGTCTCGCTTACGATCCAGCGGAGCTTCCGTTCGTGCGCAGCTTATCGGCACGGTCTCGTATTAGGTCGGCTCGGACCGATCCGGTCGGAGTCGTCGTTGACGTGTGGGCTCAGGTAAGTCCAGCCGAACAAGCAAGGCGTCTGAAGTGGCTTCGCCGGCATGCCGCAACCCCCCTGTATCGGCTAGGTATGACGGAAGAGCTTATAGAACTGGCTGGACTGTATGTCATCGAATGGGCTCTACCTCCCACCAGCGCGGCAAGTTCCATAGTTGTCCAGCAACGAGGCCACCGTGGAGGCAAGGGGAATGTGAGCTGATCCCTTCAAAAGTTGTGAGGCGCAGTGGTGACTGCGTACTTCACATCTCATGCGGACGGTTCACCGTTCTTGGGGCCGAGTAGATCGACTGTACTTTCTAAGTAGTCCAACCCGTTGAGAATCGGCGGGAAGTGGATGCGTTTGCTGCTGGCGGTCATTGCTGCTCCTCGTCGTGCAGATTGTCGGGATTAATTGGCGATGCCGGACCGTGTTAGTGCTTTGGAAGCGGAGACGCGGCGTCGGCAGTCCACAACAATTGCCTTGATTTCTGGGCAGCTTGGGTCAAAATGCTCTTCTGAGTCTCTTTTTAGGATCGCAGCAACCTCCTCAGGATCTTTTCTGTGGCACATCACGATGTAGTATCCCTGGGTGGCTTGCGCTGATTTCAAATACATGGGGAGCTGCGTTAATATGCCGTGACGTATTTCTTGAATTTTGTCATCCTTCTTAAATTCGATAATCGCCATTGCGTCATTGAGTCTGGCTGTGAAGTCTGTGTGACCGCTTCCGTGATCGGGGTTTGCGTCCAGGTGAATCCTCAAGGCGCCGAAGGTTAGGCGCGAGAAGATTTGGAACATTCCTTGGTGTTGGCGCTCGTGTAGTACTTTGCCGTTGTCGTCGTAAAGGAGCTTCCATCCCCCCTGATGCTCGATTGTTGTTTGGAAGCGAGAGATGGTGTCCATTATGGCCAGGTGAAGTAGGTCCTGATCTGTGGCTCCGAAGATGTCAACTTCTGGCAGCATGTTGACCCAATGATTTCCTGTTGCGAGCGCCGCCAGGTCTGTCAAGCTGGACCGGTTCCGTGGAGTCTTTGCTTGGTGAATCCTGGCTATGTTAGGTGACGGTTCGCGATACCCGGCCACTACAAGGTCAAATTTGGAATGTGAGATCAACCGTCCGATCACGAAGGAAACATCATCGTGGCCGGTCATGTTGGCATAAGCGCTGGCTGTAATGTTGCACTCGTCTCGCACAGTACTTGCGATTGTGCGAGCAGGCAGAGGTATTGAAGCTTCCTTGGTTCCGGATTCAAGTGGGCGATAGATTGTGGTTCCAGAATGAACGAACCACTCTCCAATTTCGGGTTCGTGTTCCGTGATCTCGCGAAGGGCGAGTGCGTGGATTATTTCGCATGCGATCACGCTGACCAGCGCGCTCTGCTTGAATTCGGACGATGCCATCCCGTCGCGGGCGGGTGCAGTTGCAATTGCGTCAAAGATCATCTTCCCTGTCGGCTCTAGAAGCGGATAGAGGATGTTTGTGCGGGCGTAGTACGGCTGGAACATCAGGTTAGGGTCGTCTTTAGCAGGTATCTCATTCCAGGCCACGAATTACACCTTCCGGTTCACATGTCGAGTGACGCTAACCTACCCTCTCGGTCGTCCCATGCCATGTCCTCTTCCGGCACGGATGCGAGGTCGGCGGAGCGGGTTTGGGCGGTGGCCTGCCCGGTCTGGGGTCGGGCATGGTCAGGGGGCCGTACGCTGGTTGGCAACTCGGGCAGGCTTTGGACCTGCCCGCAATTAGCACGAGTGGCCCCCTGGCCTTGCCCGACGCGGGACCCGGACCGGGGAGGTGCCTAAAGCCGTGGAGCCGACCCCCAGCCACGACGGTGCTCTTCTCCTCAGCCAAGGTGCCTGCTGTTGGCGCGCGGCTTGGCGGTCGGGGCGGAGCGGGGCGGAGACAGGAGCGGCGGCCCGCGCCGCCGGGCCGCGCGCGCCGCGCTTGCGCGGCGCCTTGAACCCGTAGAGAAGGTTGTAACTCAGCGGCTGTTGGGCTGGTGTCGGGCGATCTTGTGTGTGGTGGGGCATGTGAACTGTTCGGCGCATGCCGGAAGACGTCGAGACTCGCGGTGGGCGAGCGGTAGGAAGATGACCGGCCGGAGGATCCATTCGATATGGGTGTCTTGCTGGGTGAGGGCGAACGTGGCTGCTTCGCCGTTGGTGAGGGCGTTTTCGGCTTCCTTGTGGCCGTAGGTGACCCAGTCCCATGCCTTGTGGGCTGTTTCGCGGTCGAGTGCTGAGGCGATGGTGCGCACGGTGACGCGGATCCATCGGGTGGCTTCGCTCGGGCTGTTGGTTTTGATGGAGGCGAGTAGGACTGAGCGGGGTCCTGTGGCTGGTGAGCGCGTCCAGCATTCGCACCAGTAGCCGGGGCGTAGCAGGGGGCTCAGCATGTGGTGGCTCCTGTCTGCTCGGTTGCTACGAGCTGGGCGGTGACGGTGCGGCCGTGCTGGCCGCCGGTGATGTCCAGGCGGCGGGCGAGTGCCATGACGATGGTTAATCCGCGGCCGTGGGTGTCGTCTGCGTCGGCCTCCGTAGGGCTGACTTCTTCGGGGTGGCCTCCCTCGTCGGTGACGGAGATCGCGACAGTGCGCGGGGAGAGCGACAGCGTGAGCTGAAACGTGCCGTAGGCGGTGCCGCTTGCGGTGTGGGTGAGGGCGTTGCTTCCGAGTTCGCTCACGATCAATTCGGCGTCGTCCGCGCAGGGGTGGTTGCTGAGGATGTCGCGGGTCCAGCGGCGGGCGCGGGTGACCTCTTCCCGGAAACCTGGGCACATCAGGCCCCAAACTCGCGGAGCACTCATATACTCGTCCATACAAGTTCCTTCGTGCTGGTAGGAGCTATGGGTCGTCGGTGCGTGCTAGATGAGTCGTACGCCGTCGTGGGCGCGGACGGCCGGCGGGCTGATGTTGTCGAGCGCGTCCAGGACGCGGATCGCGTATGCCTCGTCGGCCAGCTCGGTAACCTCCTCGCGGGTGGCCCAGCGCAGGGCGCGGGTTTCCGCTCCGGTGGTCGGGGTGCCGTCGAGCGCTTCGCAGCGGAAGACCATGGAGACGATCAGGCCGGTCATGTTCTTGTAGACGCCGGTGAGGGTCGCGGGAAGCGCGATCTTGATTCCGGTCTCTTCGAGGACTTCGCGCTGCAGGGCCTCGGGGATGGTTTCCTCGCGTTCGAGCACACCGCCGGGCGGTTCCCACTTACCGTTGTCGCGTCGCTTGATCAGCAGCGCACGGCCCGCGTCGTCGACGATGACTCCGGCGACGCTCACGGAGTGCGGGCGCTCATAGCTCACGTTCCTCGGCCCTCCCGACTGGCTAGGCTCTCCACCGTAGCAATCCCGGTCAGCCGCTCGTCTAGATACCTAAAGGAGTACGTGTACATGCCTTCCCTGACTTCCGTCCTGGGTGTATTGGACCCGACGAGCGACCGGGCGGTGTTCCGGCAGATCGCCGACGCGCTGCGGGAAGCGATCGACAAGGGGCGCTTCCGGGAGGGCGACAAGCTGCCCTCCGAGACGGAGCTGGTCGACCACTTCGGTGTCTCGCGGATGACCGTCCGCAACGCTTTGTCGCTGCTCCAGCAAGAGGGCCTGGCCGTGTCCGAGCATGGTAAGGGGGTCTTCGTGCGGCCCCGGCCGCCTGTGCGGCGGCTGGCCTCGGACCGGTTCGCGCGGCGGCATCGGGATCAGGGGAAGGCTGCCTTCACGGTGGAGGCGGAAGCGGCGGGCAGCCGTCCGGAGGTGGACAGTCTGGAGGTGAAGGAGGAGCGGCCGTCGCAGGACATCTCGGCCCGGCTGGGCTCGCCTCGTAAGGTGCTGGCCCGGCGGCGGCGGTATCTGCTGGACGGGCGGCCGGTGGAGTTCGCCACCTCGTATCTGCCGCTCGACCTGGCGCGGAACACTCCGATCGCGCAGCCCAACCCCGGCCCCGGTGGCATCTACGCCCGGCTGGAGGAGATGGGGCACCGCTTGGACCACTTCGATGAGGAGATCCGCGCCCGGATGCCCTCCCCGGCTGAGGTGCGTACGCTCCAGCTCGCCTCCGGGGTGCCGGTGATCCACCTGGTACGTACTGCTTTCGACGCTGAGGGGCGGGCGGTGGAGGTGTGCGACACCGTGATGGCCGCCGACGCGTACGTCCTCGCCTACCAGCTTCCTGCCAACTGACGCATGACCGGGGCGTGGTGGCCCCGGGCTGCTTCTTCTGACTCGTACACACGAAGATGCATACTCGTATAGACGAGTGGGCAAGCTGTGTGGCATGGTGGTCCCCGTTCCCGCCCGTTCGGGTTCGAAGACCGCAACTCATCTACACAACTAGGTGCGTTGTCTGTGAGAGAAGGAGAAGTAGTTGCGTTCCATTCGAGTTGAGACCTCCGGTGCCACGGTTCTGCTGACTGAGGCGCCGGAGCCGAAGGTGAAGGATCGGCAGACTGGCGAGATTGCCAAGGACGCGCAGAGTGGTGAGGCGCTGATGCGGCTTGGCGTCGTCTACATCGACGGCGGGGAGTCCTCGCTGCTTCAGGTCACTGTGCCGGAGAGCGGCGTGACGGAGGGGCTGGCCCTCGGCTCGCCGGTCACGCTGATCGGTCTGGTCGCTCGGCCCTGGGAGACCGTTTTCAATGGGCAGCAGCGGCACGGCATCGCCTTCCGGGCCGAGGCCATCGCCCCGGCTGCCATATCGGTGGGTGCGGGGGCCTGAGCCTGATGGCTGACGTGATGACGTTGATGGAGGTGGGTGGTCCGGTCGTCGGAATGGTCGGCGGGGCCGCCTACCTCCGGGCCCGGCACCCGGCCGCCTACTGGTCGGCCGTTGGGATGCCCATCTCGACTGCCCGGCTGCTGGGGTCGTACGGGTCCGTGATGGACGCGTGCGGGCTGACCGTTCCGCCGTCGCGACTGCGGGCCTGGGCGGTACAAGCGTTAACGCATCGGGAGGTCCGGCCGGTGCCTCCGCGTCGGGGGCTGATCCGTCCGACGTCGACGGGGCTGCGGGTTCGGTTGCGGCTGGCGCCGGGACAGGAACCTGCGGACGTGGCGGCCTCGTGCGAGCGGCTGCGGCACGCCTGGGGCGTCCACGGCGCGTACGTAGAGGAGATCAAGCCGGGCGTGGTCGAGCTGCGGCTGATCGGCTTCGACGTGCTCCGGAAGGTCCGGATGCCGCGCAAGACCGGCGGCGGCTTCCTGAAGGTGCCGGTGGCGCTGCGGGAGGACGCGACGCCGTTCGTCCGGGATTACCGGGCCATCCCGCACCAGCTCACCTTGGGCGCCACGTTGTCGGGCAAGTCGATGTTCCTGCGGCATCTGATAGCCGGGCTCGCGCCGCAATCGGTCGCGTTGGTCGGGATCGACTGCAAGCGGGGTGTCGAGCTGGCGCCGTTCGCTCCACGGCTGTCGGCGTTGGCGACTGATCCTGTGCAAGCGGCGGAGCTGCTGCCGGTGCTGGTCGGGATGATGGAGGACCGGTACGACCTGATCAAGGCCCGGCAGGGCATCGCTCCCAGCACGCCCGATGAGGAGATCACCTCTGACATCTGGGGCCTGCCGGAGGATGAGCGGCCGGTGCCGGTTGTGCTGGTCGTGGACGAGGTGGCCGAGCTGTTCCTCGTCGCTACCCGGAAGGACGAGGAACGGCGGGACGAAATGGTCACCCAGCTCATCCGGCTCGCCCAACTCGGCCGCGCGGCAGGTATCTACCTGGAGGTCTGCGGGCAGCGCTTCGGCGCCGAGCTGGGCAAGGGCGCGACCATGCTGCGGGCTCAGCTGACCGGGCGGGTCTGCCACCGCGTGAACGATGAAGCCTCCGCCAAGATGGCGCTCGGCGACATCGCCCCCGAGGCAGTCGGTGCGGCCTGCGCCATCGCTCCCGAACGGCCCGGCCTCGCGGTCGCCGGGGATACCTCCGGCGGCTGGTCCCGCATCCGCACCCCCTATCTCTCGCTCGCCGACGCTGCGGCCGTCTGCCGCGACCATGCCCAGCTCGTTCCGGACATGCCCGCGCTGGAGCTATTCCGGCCGGACGTGCCGGCCGTACCGGTGAGCGCTCCAACCTCCCTGCTCAAGCCGCTTCCGGCCGCCGAGTAATCCACCCCGTCTGACGGCTGGCGCGACCGTACCCGCGCCGTGTCCCTACCCCCGCCATGCCCGAAACCGAAAGGGAGTCCCTGTGTCCCGTCCCACCATCTCCGAGATCTCCGCGCTCCTGGCCGACCTGGCCGACTTCCGCACACGCGGGACCGGGAGCCGCGCCGAGCTGATGAACCGCAAAGCCAACCTGCTGGAGCGCATCGCCGCCGCCCAGCCTGATGACGTCGAAGCCGCTGAGGTCGCCGCCGCTGCTCGCGCACGGGCCGACGAACTCACCGCAGACGGCTGACCGAACCGGAAGGAAATTCACCCATGCGCGCTCACCTGGCGCGGGTTGACGCGGTGCTCGTGCAAGCGGTCATCGCTGCCGCGTTGTCCTTCGCCCACCTGCATGACCTGGCCTCGGCGGCCGGACAGGACGGGTGGAAGGCGTGGGCATACCCGGTCTCCGTCGACCTGCTGCTTGTAGCGGCCTGGAAGCGGCTGCGGTCGGGGGTGTCCAAGGCGGCGGGCTGGTGCTGGTTCGTCGTCGCCCTGGCTGCCTCACTCGGGGCGAACGTAGCAACGGCCGGGCTGCTCGACTTAGCCGACGTACCGGCCTGGCTGCGCATTCTCGTCGCCGGATGGCCCGCCGTCGCCTTCCTCGGCGGAACGCTCCTCGCCCACACCACACCAACACCCGAAACCGCCTCAGCCCCGCTCCAGCCCGCTGAAGCCGTACCGGCACCGGAAACCGCGGGACCACCCGACGACGCGGAGCCTGAGCCGAAGCAACCTGCGCCGCACGTTCCGGCCGCGCTCGTCACTCACGCGCGCAAGCTCGCCGACGACCACCACGCCCGTACCGGATCGCCCATCGACCCCGAAATCCTGCGCGCCCGCCTCGGCGTCCCCGCGCCGCTGGCCGACGCCATCGCCTCCCGCCTCTGACAGGAGTCCACCATGCTCCGCCGCTTCCGCAACGTCATCCGCCTCGGCCCGGTCCGCGTCGGCACCGCTAACGATCAGCGTGGCCGGGTGAAGCACACCGCCGTGTACACCGCTCCCCGCTGCGACTTCTCCGCCGACTACGACACCCGCGCCGCCGCCGAGCTGGCGGCCCGCACCCACCGCTGCTCCGCCTACTGAGAGGAGAGATCGCCCGTGACTGTCAGCCTGCCCCTAGTCCTCGTCCTCGGCGCTATCGCCTGGATCGCGATCAAGTTCATGGGCGTCCGCCTGTGGGTCGCCGTCGTCATCGCGCTGTTCGGCTTCTGGCTCGCCCACACCGCCATCGCGCCGTCCGTGGAGTCCGGTACGCGCTCCGGCGTCGACTCCATCAACGAGCAACACGACTAGACGAGTAGCTGGGAGGAGACCGCCCGTCCCGACTGTCCAGTACAACCACGCCCCGGCCTGCTCCTGCCAGCACGCCCCCGCGCCTGCCCCAGCTCACCCGGCCGGGGCCTTGAGCGGCTTCAATGCCGGAACGGTCGGCGCCGTGGTCACCGTCGGCATCGTCCTGACCGCTCTGCTCGCCGCTGTCGCCGTGACGGCCGTCTCCGTCGCGGTGGCCGCTGTCGTCATGCGCTCGCTCCTGGCCAGCCAGCGCCGCCGCTGACCCGCACGAACACGACTGCCGGGGCGGCCTCGATACCGCCAAGCATCCGCCGCCCCGGCAGCCCAACCCCTTCCCGACCCAAGAGCCGAAAGAGGAGACCCCATCATCACCCGCACCACCCCGCCACCGCTGCCCCAACTCCGCACCCTGGCAGCACTCGGAACCATGCCCGCACTACTCCGCCAACTCTCCGGCCTCGGCGGCTGCACCAACCCCATCCGCCTCGACGGCCACCGCACCGAACACCACCTCAACCAAGACACCGGCGAGATCGGCCGCGTCCTCCACCACCTCGACTCCGCCGAGCTGCCCGCCGGGCATCTCCTGGTCCGCTGCAACAACCGCCGCACCACCCGCTGTGCGGCCTGCGCCGAGACCTACCGCCGCGACACCTTCCACCTGATCACCGCCGGACTGCGCGGTGGCAAAGGCACACCGGAAGAGGTCGCCACACACCCTCGCGTCTTCGCCACCTTCACCGCACCCAGCTTCGGCCCGGTCCACAACCGGCCCACCGGTCCGGCCGGTGTTCGCCGTCCGTGCCGGTGCGGCGTCCGCCACGACCAGGACGACGACGCGCTTGGTACTCCGCTCGACCCGGACAGGTACGACTACGAATCCGCGGTTCTCTGGAACGCTCACGCGGGCCTGCTGTGGCGGCGGTTCTCGATCTACCTGCGGCGGGAGGTCGCCAAGCGGGCCGGGCTCACACAACGGGCCTTCCGCGAGCACGCCCGGCTGTCCTTCGCCAAGGTCGCCGAGTACCAGAAGCGCGGCGCCGTCCACTTCCATGCCGTAACCCGCATCGACGGCCCCGGCGGCGGAGACACCCCGCCCCCGGCCTGGGCCACGGTCGAGCTGCTGACCGACGCCATCCGGGCCGCTGCCTCCAAGGCACAGGTCCCCGGACCGGTCATCGACGGCCGGGCTCACACCTTCGCCTTCGGCGGGCAGCTCGACGTACGGCCCATCCGAGGCGCTGACTTCAACGGTGGCAAGGAGCTGACCGATCGGGCAGTTGCCGCGTACATCGCCAAGTACGCGACCAAGGGTGCCGAGACAGCGACCGGGGCTCTGGATCGGCCGATACGGCTCATCGCCGAAGTCGCCCAGCTCGACATCAGCGAGCACGCCCGTCGCCTCATCCGCACCGCTTGGGCGCTCGGCGCCCGCAGCGACCTCGAACACCTCCGGCTCCGCGCCTGGGCCCACATGCTCGGCTTCCGGGGCCACTTCTCCACCAAGTCGCGTCGCTACTCCACCACCCTCGGCGCACTCCGCGACGCCCGCGCCGCCTGGCGACGTGCCCAAGCTGCCGACACCGGCCCGGATGAGACCACGTTGGTCCTCGCCCATTGGGTCTACGCCGGGACCGGCCTCACCCCCGCCGAGGAATGGCTTGCCGCCACCATCACCCCCGCCCCTGGAACGAAAGGAGAACCCACCCATGCGTGACCGGTACCTCAGCGTCAGAGAGGTCGCCGAGCTGCTGGGCACCAGCGATCGTTTCCCTCGGCGCCTGATCGCCGAGCGACGCATCGCGTACGTCAAGGTCGGTCGCCACGTCCGTATCCCGGCGAGCGTCATCCAGGAGTACATCGACGCCAACACCGTGCGGCCGGTACAGCCTCGGCGGCGTCGCCTTGGGAGGGCTGCCTGATGGCCAACAAGAAGGGCACCCGGCGCCGCTTCGGCTCGGTCCGTCAGTACCGGTCGGGGCGTTGGACCGCGAGCTACCTGGCGCCGGACGGGCAGGAGCGGCGTTCGCCCGGAACGTTCGACACCAAGAAGGACGCTGAGGTGTGGCTGTCTCAGGTTGAAGCGGACCTGACGCGCGGGGACTGGCAGGACCCCAACGCGGGCGCCGTCAACTTCGAGGAGTACGCCTTGCGGTGGGTGAAGGAGCGCGGGCTTTCACCCACCACCGAAGAGCTGTACCGGCGCCTCCTGCGGCTGTACATCTTTCCCACCTTCCGGGCCTGGGACCTGGACGAGATCACGCCTCCGCGCGTCCGCACCTGGCGCGCTGAGCGGCTGGGGACGGTCGGGGCGACGACCGTGGCGAAGTCGTACCGCCTGCTGAAGGCCATCCTGGAGACGGCCGTTGAGGACGAGCTGATCCGTCGCAATCCGTGCCGGATACGCGGTGCGGGCAAGGAGTCCGCCCGTGAGCGGCCCATAGCCACTGTTGAGCAGGTGGACGCCTTGGCGGACGCGATTGGGCCCCGGTGGCGGCTCATGGTCTACATCGCCGCGTACGGCCCTGCCCGCCCCGAGGAGCAAGCCGAGCTGCGGCGGCCGGACGTGGACCTCGATGCGGTCGGCGTGTGGGTCCGCCGGGCCGCGCCCGAGCTGACGACTGGGCGGCGCGTCGTCGGCGAGACCAAATCGGAAGCGGGGAAGCGGTTCATCGTGCTTCCTGCCTTCATGCGGAAGGACCTGGAGCGGCATCTGAAGTGGTTCGCCGAGAAGGAGCCGAACGGGCTGCTGTTCGTCGGCGAGAAGGGTGCCCCGTTCCGACGGTCGTCGTTCGGGCGGAAATGGCGACGTGCGCGGGCGAAAGTCGGACTTCCCGATGACTTCCGTTTCTACGATCTTCGTCACACCGGGCACACCCTCTCGACCCAGTCCGGCGCGACACTCAAGGACACCATGGTCCGTGCCGGCCAGTCCTCCGAGCGGGCCGCGCTGATCTACCAGCACTCGACCATCGAGCGACAGAAGGAGGTCGCCGCCGGGATCGATGCCCGGGTGCGCGCCGACAGGCAGAAGGCCGCCGAGGCGGCATCTGGTGCGGATCTGGTGCGCGACGCTTAGAAAGCGCTGAATAGGTCTAGACAACAAACAAGGCCCAGGTCGCTGACCTGGGCCTTCGCTGTGGAGCGGGTGACGGGAATCGAACCCGCGCTCTGAGCTTGGGAAGCTCATGTTCTACCATTAAACTACACCCGCGAGAGGCGCCCGATCGCTGGCGCCGCATCGTCGGACACTTTACCCCATGGCTGACCCCCGGCGCATTCGTCGTGGGGTCTTTGTGTTGTCCGGGGTGGAATGGGGGCGGAATTCGGGGGTGTTTCCGGGTGGTTTGGGGGCGGTTGTCCGTGGTGTGGGAGGGGCGGAAGCGGCTGTTGGGGTGCGGGAGTTGGGCGTACGGTGGGGGTGCGGTGAGGGTGCGGAGTGCCGCGTGGAGTGGCTGGTGGTTGATCCCCTAATGTGGCTTTTGTCGTCCACGCCGTCCACGTTCTTGGGGAAGGGACTCAATGGAGCGCACCGTCGTCCGTTGTGCTGAAGGGCACGTGTTCAGCACCGCCTCGTTCCCGATGCAGCACCTCACCGTCGACCGCATCGGCCCCGGCCGGCTGCTGCGGTGTCCGCGTTGCGCCCGGCTCCGGCACGCGGTGCCGGTGGCCGCCGGGAAGCGGTAAGCGGCAGCCGATGAAGTCGCAGGGTGCGGGCCCGGTCCGGTGGGACCGGGCCTGTGCCGTGGGGGCCGGTCCGGTGTGCGTATCCTCTTTGGGTGCTTCTCTCAGACAAGGACATCCGGGCCGAGATCGACGCAGGACGGGTGCGGATTGATCCGTACGATCCGGCGATGGTGCAGCCGTCGAGTATTGATGTGCGGCTGGACCGGTTTTTCCGGGTGTTCGAGAACCACCGCTACCCGCATATCGACCCGGCGGTGGAGCAGCCCGATCTGACGCGGCTGGTGGAGCCCGAGGGCGAGGACGCGTTCATCCTGCACCCCGGGGAGTTCGTGCTCGCCTCGACGTACGAGGTCGTGTCGCTGCCGGACGACATCGCCTCGCGGCTCGAGGGGAAGTCGAGTCTGGGACGGCTGGGGCTGCTGACGCACTCCACGGCGGGATTCATCGACCCGGGGTTCTCCGGGCACGTCACGCTTGAGCTGTCGAATGTCGCGACACTGCCGATCAAGCTGTGGCCGGGGATGAAGATCGGACAGCTGTGCATGTTCCGGCTGACCTCGCCCGCCGAGCATCCTTACGGCTCCGCCCGTTACGGTTCCCGCTACCAGGGACAGCGCGGGCCGACGCCCTCGCGGTCGTTCCAGAACTTCCACCGGACGAAGGTGTGAGCGCCGTGAGTGAGCAGCGGGAGAACCTTACGTACGAGCGGTTCGGGGTCGCGGTCCGCGAGCTGGCGCTGAAGATCGCCGACGACGGGTACGAGCCCGACATCGTGCTCTCCATAGCCCGTGGCGGGGTCTTCGTCGCAGGCGGGCTGGCCTACGCGCTGGACTGCAAGAACATCCACCTGGTGAACGTCGAGTTCTACACGGGCGTGGGGACCACTCTCGACATGCCCGTCATGCTCGCACCCGTCCCCAACGCGATCGACTTCTCCGACAAGAAGGTGCTGATCGCCGATGACGTGGCGGACACCGGCAAGACGCTGAAGCTCGTCCGCGACTTCTGTATCGGCACGGTCGCCGAGGTGCGCAGCGCGGTGATCTACGAGAAGCCGCAGTCCCTGGTGAAGTGCGAGTACGTCTGGCAGCGCACCGATCAGTGGATCAACTTTCCGTGGAGCGTCGAACCGCCCGTCGTGCGGCGGGACGGGCAAGTGCGGGACGCGTGAGACACGGTCCGGGGTAGGGCCGGGGCGCCAGGGTCCGTAGGGCCCGGGGTGCCGGGGTGCCAGGGGGTCGGCCCGGGGTGCCAGGTATACAGCCGCAGGGACGTCGGGGATACGACTATGCGATGAGGGGCCCGCCGGTGCGGGCCCCTTGTCGTGCGGCCTGTGGTGACGGCCTTGCCGCGGTCGTCTGCGGCGTTGGTCGTACCGCGGCCGACCGCGGGGTCGGCCTTACAGCGTCCCCAGCTTCAGCAGGCTCAGCAGCGCGATCAGCTGGAGCGCCGACGCGCCCAGCGCCTTCGGCCACGGCAGGTCGTGCGACTTGCTCACCATCGAGGTGAAGAGCGCGCCCGCCGCCAGCCAGGTCACCCACCCCAGCACCTTCACCAGCGAGCTGTCACCGCCCAGGAAGATCGCGAACACCAGCCGCGGCGCGTCCGAGATGGACATGATCAGCATCGACAGGCCGATGGTCGGCGCCCATGTGCCGTCGCCGCCCAGCTGGCGGGCGAGGGTGTGGGTGACGGCGCCCAGGATCAGCCCGCTGATCAGCATGGCGACGCCGGCGGTGAGGACCCACGGGATGCTGTTGGACATGGGGGCGTTGAGGACGTCCTTACGGGCGTCGTCGAAGCCGAAGACCGCCAGCAGACCGTAGATGAAGGTCACGATCAGCGCCGGGCCCCACACCGCGTAGTCCCGCATCCGCCAGAAGGTGTCCGACGGGTGCAGCACGATGCCGCTCAGTAGCTGCTTCCAGTGCAGCCGGGGGCCGACGGGCGGGGCGGTGGAGGAGCCGGTGCGGTAGGTCTGCCCGGCGTAGCCGTCGTCGTACGAGCCGGGGGCCTGGCCGTACGGGTCGTACGCGTCGGGCGCCTCGCCGACGCTGAACTGCTGCGTATGGCCCGCGTTGTTGTCGGCGTACCCGCCGCCCTGTCCGTACGGTCTCTGCCCCTGGCCATAGCCTCCGGGGCCGGGGCCCTGCCCGGGCCCGGGGCCGTAGTGCGGGTCCTGGCCGCCGAAGTACTCCGGCTCTCCCTGTGAGGCGGGCTGCTGCCACTGCGGCTGCTGCTGACCGCCGTACGGGTCGTGCTGCCCGTACGGCGGCTGCGGCGGTCGCTGCTGCTGCCCCTGTTGCGCGGAGTGGGAGTCCCGTCCGCGTCCGATCCTGAATCCAGCCACCATGTGAACGTACCCGGTCATCGCGGGCCGGGTGCGGGAGCTGTGTGACGGTCCCGGGCATTGCGGCCGAGCTGTGACATCCCCTAGGGGGTCCCTGACGGGATTTCCCGTGGTGGGTGGCTGGGGGGGTAGCTGGTGTCCTCCGGTCGTTGGCGTCATGCCGGTGTCTGGTGGTGTCTGGTGGTGCCTGGTGTCCGGTCGTCGTCGGTGTCTGGTGGTGTCTGGCGTCCGGTCGTCGTCGGTGTCTCTGGTGTCCGGCGTCGGTGCCCGGTGGTGTCTGGCGTCCGGTCGTTGGCGTCCGGCGGTCCGGTCGTAACCAGCGTTCTTGGGCGGCCTGCCTGGCTAGCCCGCGTCCGCCCCGAAGGGCTCGCTGCTGAAGGCCGTCTTGTCCCTGGTGCCGTCCGTGATCCACCACCGCTCGGGACGTTCGCCGTACCGCGAGAAGGCCAGACCGCGGCCCCACGCCAGAACGATCTCGTCCTTACCGTCGTGATCGAAGTCCGCGACGCCGTAGAGCCGGGCCGCGCGCTCGCCCTTACGGACGGTTTCGCCGTCCACGACGGCGGGTGCCGTGCGGGTCAGGAGGTGGCGTCCGGCGACGCGGGTCGTGCCGGTGCGGGTGTCCCGCCGCAGGGTGAGCAGCTCGACGCCGCCCCGGCCGAGTGAGACAGCCAGCTCGTCGGTGCCGTTCCCGTCCGTGTCGGCGGCGGCCAGCGCGCCCGACATCCCGGGGACCTTGAAGGGGCGGGGAACGGAACCCGCCGTGTCCGCCGCCCCCCTGGGGTAGACGCTCACCGTCTTGCCGATGTCCGGTCGCTCCGTCTCACCGCCGGGCTCGTCGTCGCGGGTACCGCTGTCGCCGACCGCGACGTCACGGCGGCCGTCGCCGTCGAAGTCGCCGAAGGTGATCGAGTTGCCCTCGCGCAGCTTGCGGGCCTTGTGGCCGAGGCCGTGGGGACCGGCGACGAGCAGGGCGGAGCCGGACTGCTCGTTGGCGTTGAGGGCGTGCACCACCAGATCGGTGGCGCGGTGGCCGTCGATGGTGTCGGCGATGAGATCGCCGATCTCGCCGTGGCCGTCCAGCGGGCTCGGGTACGGAACGGTCCTGGCGGCCTTGCCCGCCCGGCTGAACGGTCCGTACAGCACCAGCAGCGAACGGCGGTCCGCGCGGATCAGCGCCAGGTCGTGGTGGCCGTCGCCGTTGAAGTCGCCGACGGTCGGGCGCTGGGCGTCCACCCCGTCGTCCGGGCCGGTCAGCTCGACGCGGGCGGCGGCACGGGTCTGGCGGGGTCCGCCCGGGCCGCCCCAGGAGATGTA
>NZ_BBOX01000012.1 GCF_001553455.1 Streptomyces hygroscopicus subsp. hygroscopicus | reverse complement strand
CGACGGTGACGTCCTGGGACGGCAGGCCGAGGTCCCGGTGGCGGAGCACGGTGCGGGTGGCTGGATCCAGACCGTGCGCCGAGCCGTGGACGAAGGCTATCCGGCTGGGCAGACCTCCCTTGCCGGACGGAACGGGGAGGCGCAGATCGGGGTAGCCGTCGCCGTTGACGTCATCCGGCAGCCGGCTGCCCTTGCCGTGGGGGACGGGCGCGGTCGCGGTGGGGGCGGTGGCGGATCCGGCGGTGGAGGAGCCGTGGCGCCCTCCTCGTGCCCCGTCGTCGGGGCCGCAGCCGGCGAGAAGGAGCGTCAGGCAGGCCGTACCGGCGATGACGAGGGACGTGGGGGTGCGAGCGGCCAAGGTGCGGGGCGTGGGGACGTGGGGCGTGGGGACGTGGGACGCGGAGGTGCGGGACGCGGAGGTGTGGGGGCTGGAGTGGTGTCGGGGGCCCGGGACGCGGCCGGGTGGTGCCATGGGGGGAGGTGCGGGCGTCATCGGGCCACCTCAACCCATCGGGGGTGGCTGAGGCCATGGGGCCCGGCACTTCGTTACGAGGGTGATGCCTGGCGTTCCGGCCCCGACTCCCGGTGGGCGTTTCGGGCACCCTCTGGGGTCGTTCCGCTCGTGGTGGCCGTTCCGGCTCCAGCTGGGGTCGTTCCGCTTGTGGTTGGCGTTCCGGCTGTCTCTGGGAGTCGTTCCGCTCGTGGTGGGCGTTCTCCCGGTGGCCGTTCCGGGTGTCTCTGGTTGATCGTTCCGGCTCTCGGGTGGTTGTTCCGGCTCGGGGTGGACGTTCCGGCTCCGGACGGTTGTTTCGGCTCCCGGCGCTCGTTCCGGATGATGCGGGACCGATCAGTCCGCTTGGCTGTAAAGATGACCTTTGGAGCGCAAGGGCTGTCCAGGACATTTACCAGCGAGCTGTTGGGCATGATTCTGTAGGGAATTCTCAACGTCGTTGTGAGTAGGGATACTTCACGGCCAGTATCGGTAATCGTTCGAAGCGGACAAGCGGGGGCAGTCATGTGCTTAACGCACGGTGCACGGGTGACGGGTGAGGCGGCGAGACCGGTGAAAGAGGGCGCGGGCGGGGTGTAGTCGCGATGTCGGACGGGAGTGGCCGGCCGGCAGCGGCGGATGCCGCTCGCCCGCCGCTGGATGAGGGTGCTAGAAATAACGACATGGCCGGACTTTTCGGTCGACCTGGGGTTCCTCCGGCCCGTGGGATGACCGACTGGCGCCCACGCGGTCGGCGTGCCGGGGCCCGCTCGGCGTGGGAACGACGCGGGCGGCGCGTACAGCAGGACCAGCTGGACCAGCGAGATCCCCTGGACCATCCCCTGGACCAGCGAGATCCGCGAGATCCGCGAGATCAAGCCGGTCAGCCAGAGGGGTCCGGTCAGTCCGATCAGCCACAGCGGTCCGATCAGCCCGTGCAGCCAGGTCGGCTTGGTCAGCCCGATCAGCGCGAGCAGCCCCATCAACCCGAACAGCCCCATCAGCGCGAGCAGCCCAACCAGCCCGAACACCCTCGGCAGCCCGATCCGCAGGGCTCACCCGATGCCCATGCCCACCGACACCCGCGGCGCCCGCGGGACACCTACCCCCGGCGGGACGCGCATGAGCCGCCCTCGGTGCGCACCGGCCGGACCGGCCACGGCTTCGGCCCCGCCCACCGCCGTGGTGGCTATGGGCGGCGGCGGCCCCTCCGGGGCCCGGTGCGCGGGGTGCGCACCGTCGCCGGCCAGGTCTTCGTCCTGCAGGTGGGCGTCGTGCTGCTGCTGGTCGTCGCCGCCGTGGTGGCGCTCGTCCTCCAGTCCCGCTACGACAGCGAGCGGGAGGCCCGTACCCGTTCCATGGCCGTCGCCGTGAGCTTCGCGAACGCGCCGGGCATGGTGAGCGCGATGCGCGGCCCCCAGCCGACCGCCGTGTTGCAGCCGCTCGCCGAGCGGGCGCGTCGGCGCTCCGGGGTCGACTTCGTCGTGGCCATGTCGCCGCAGGGGATCCGCTACACCCACCCCAATCCCGACCGGATCGGCAAGCACTTCATGGGCAGCATCCGCCCGGCGGCGGAGGGCCGGGCGGTCACCGAGACCTTCACCGGCACGCTCGGCCTGTCGGTGCGGTCCGTGGTGCCCGTCAAGGACGGCCAGGGGAAGGTCGTCGGCCTGGTCGCCGCCGGGATCACGGTCAAGAAGGTGAGCGGCGCGGCGGATCAGCAGCTGCCGCTGCTGTTCGGCGCGGCCGCGGCCGCCCTCGCGCTCGCCACGGCGGGGACGGCCCTGGTCAGCAGGCGGCTGCGGCGTCAGACCCACGGGCTGGACCCGGTCGAGATGACGCGGATGTACGAGCACCACGACGCGGTGCTGCACTCGGTGCGCGAGGGCGTGCTGATCGTCGGCGGCGACGGCCGGCTGGTGCTCGCCAACGACGAGGCGCGCCGGCTCTTCGACCTGCCGCCGGACGCCGAGGGGCGGCTGGTGTCCGAACTCGGCTTCGATCCGCACACCGCCGAGCTGCTGGCGTCCGGCCGCCCCGCCACCGACGAGGTCCATACGGCAGGTGAGCGGCTGCTGTCCGTCAGCCACCGCCCCACCGACCGCGACGGCGGGCCGCCCGGCAGCGTCGCCACCCTGCGCGACACCACCGAGCTGCGGGCGCTCTCCGGCAAGGTCGACCTGGCGCGCAACCGGCTCAAGCTGCTGTACGACGCGGGCGTCTCCATCGGCACCACGCTGGACGTGGTACGCACCGCCCAGGAGCTGGCGGAGTACGCGGTGGCCCGGTTCGCCGACTACGTCTCGGTGGACCTCGCCGACTCGGTGCTGCGCGGCGAGGAGCCCTCGGACGGGGTGGCGGGCACCGGCGTCCCGGGCGCGGGCCCGCCGGGCGCCGTACCGCCCGTCGACGGCCGCCGCACCGTGCTGCGCCGTACGGCCCTCAGCGGCATCCGCGACGACGGCCCGCTCTACCCCCTGGGCATGCTGATCGACTTCGGCCCGAGCGCGCCCCAGGCCCGGGGCTTCCGCGGTGGAGTGGTGACGGTCGAGCCGGTCCTGGCCGACTTCGGCGGCTGGCAGGAGCAGGACCCCGAGCACGCCCGGCGGATCGTCGAGTACGGCATCCACTCAATGATCACGGTCCCGCTGCGGGCCCGGGGCGTCGTCCTGGGCGTGGCCAGCTTCATGCGGGCGGAGAAGCCGGAGCCCTTCGAGGAGGACGACGTCTCCCTCGCCGAGGAGCTGGTCACCCGGGCCGCCGTCAGCATCGACAACGCCCGTCGCTACACCCGTGAGCACACCATGGCGGTGACCCTGCAGCGCAGTCTGCTGCCCCGGGTGCTGCCCGAGCAGAGCGCGCTGGACGTGGCGTACCGGTATCTGCCGGCGGA
>NZ_BBOX01000011.1 GCF_001553455.1 Streptomyces hygroscopicus subsp. hygroscopicus | reverse complement strand
TCCCGTTCGAGACCGCCGAGGTGGAGCTGCCCGAGGGCAGCCAGCTGGTGCTCTACACCGACGGGCTGATCGAGAAGCGTGACCGGGACATCGACACGGGGCTGGAGATGCTGCGTGACGCGCTCGCCCACCCCGGCCGGACGCCCGAGGACGCCTGTACGGCGGTGCTGGACGCGCTGCTGCCCGACCGCCCGAGCGATGACATCGCGCTGATCGTGGCCCGTACGAGGGCGCTGGAACCCGGCCTGACCGCCGACTGGGAGGTGCCGTCCGATCCCAAGCAGGTCGCCGAGGTGCGTGCCGCGGTGGCCCGGAAGCTGGCGGAGTGGGATCTGGGCGATGTCGCGTTCACCACCGAACTCATCCTCAGCGAGCTGATCACCAACGCGATCCGCTACGCCACCGGCCCGATCCGGGTGCGGCTGCTCCGCGACCGCGCCCTGATCTGCGAGGTCTCCGACACCAGCAGCACCTCCCCGCATCTGCGGTACGCGGGAACGACGGACGAGGGCGGCCGGGGACTCTTCCTGGTCTCGCAGTTCGCCGAGCGATGGGGCACCCGCTACACCGCGGACGGCAAGGTGATCTGGACCGAGCAGGCGCTGCCGCCGTCGAAGCACGGCAAGCCCCGGGCGTGAGATCCAGACGGTCACCCCAACGGCTCACTTGTTGCCCTTACGGCCGGCCGGTCGCTGACGGTTCGGTCGGCCACGGGCGAGCAGGTGCGCCGTAGGGCGCACAGGTACGCCGCCCGGCGCACGCCGCACCCCGCATGCCGCACGCCGCACCCCGTATGCCGTAGGAGCAAGAGGTGCCTGGTGAGGGCAACGGATGCGCCGTAACGGCGACATGCACGCCGTAAGGGCAACGCGTACGCCGTACGGGCGACGCCAACGACGCCGTAAGGCCGTCGGCAAGCGGGAAGCCCGCCCACGGGCACTCCGTGGGCGGGCTTCTCCGTGCGCGGGCCGCCGCGTCGCTCCGCGGCCGGGCCGGTGACCCGACTGCGGCTGGACCGGTTACCCGACCGCAGCCGGGCCGGTCATCTGACCGCAGCCGGGCCGGTTACCTCACCGCAGCTGCACCGGTCATCCGACCGAAGCCGGGCCGGTGACCCGACCGCAGCTGGACCGGTCACCTCACCGGCCCGGCTGTGGGTTACTTGACCGGGGCCGGCGCCGGCTCCTCGGTGGTCCTGCCGCCGTCCTCCGGCTCGGCCGGGGTCTTCACCGAGTCGAGGAGCAGCTGGGCGACGTCCACGACCTGGAGGTCCTCCTTCGCCGATCCGTCGTTCTTCTTGCCGTTGACGGAGTCGGTGAGCATCACGAGGCAGAACGGGCAGGCGGTGGAGACGATGTCCGGGTTGAGGGACAGGGCCTCGTCCACGCGCTCGTTGTTGATGCGCTTGCCGATCCGTTCCTCCATCCACATCCGGGCGCCACCCGCGCCACAGCAGAAGCCGCGCTCCTTGTGGCGGTGCATCTCCTCGTTCCGCAGCCCCGGCACCTTCGCGATGATCTCGCGCGGCGGGGTGTAGACCTTGTTGTGGCGGCCCAGGTAGCAGGGGTCGTGGTAGGTGATCAGCCCCTCGACCGGGGTGACCGGGACCAGCTTGCCCTCGTCGATGAGGTGCTGGAGCAGCTGGGTGTGGTGGATGACCTCGTACTCGCCGCCGAGCTGGGGGTATTCGTTCGCGATGGTGTTGAAGCAGTGCGGGCAGGTCGCGACGATCTTCTTCTTGGCCTTCTCCACCACCACGCCTTCGTCGGCGTCCTCGCCGAAGGCCATGTTCAGCATCTCGACGTTCTGCTGGCCCAGCTGCTGGAAGAGGAACTCGTTGCCCAGGCGGCGGGCGGAGTCGCCGGTGCACGCCTCGTCGCCGCCCATGATCGCGAACTTGACGCCCGCGATGTGCAGCAGTTCGGCGAATGCCTTGGTGGTCTTCTTGGCACGGTCCTCCAGGGCGCCCGCGCAGCCGACCCAGTACAGGTAGTCGACCTCGGTGAGGTCCTCGATGTCCTTGCCGACGACCGGCACCTCGAAGTCGACTTCCTTGGTCCACGCGAGCCGCTGCTTCTTGGCCAGCCCCCAGGGGTTGCCCTTCTTCTCCAGGTTCTTGAGCATCGTGCCCGCCTCGCTGGGGAAGCTGGACTCGATCATCACCTGGTAGCGGCGCATGTCCACGATGTGGTCGACGTGCTCGATGTCCACCGGGCACTGCTCGACGCACGCACCGCAGGTGGTGCAGGACCACAGCACGTCCGGGTCGATGACGCCGTTCTCCTCGAGCGTGCCGATCAGCGGGCGCTCGGCCTCCGCCAGGGCCGCCGCGGGGACGTCCTCGAGCTGCTCCTGGCTCGCCTTCTCCGCACCCTCCGCGGTCTTGCCGCCACCGGCGAGCAGGTAGGGGGCCTTGGCGTGGCTGTGGTCGCGCAGCGCCATGATCAGCAGCTTGGGCGAGAGCGGCTTGCCGGTGTTCCAGGCGGGGCACTGCGACTGGCAGCGGCCGCATTCGGTGCAGGTGGAGAAGTCGAGGATGCCCTTCCAGGAGAAGTGCTCGATCTGCGAGACGCCGAACTGGTCGTCCTCGCCCGGGTCCTCGAAGTCGATCGGCTTGCCCTCGCTCACCATCGGCTGCAGCGCGCCGAGCGCCACGTCGCCGTCCGCGTTGCGCTTGAACCAGATGTTGGGGAAGGCGAGGAAGCGGTGCCAGGCGATGCTCATGTCGAGGTTGGTGCTGACCGTGATCATCCAGATCATGGTCGTGCCGAGCTTGACCATCGCGAACAGGTAGGTCAGGTTCTGCACCGTGTCGACGCTGAGCCCGTTGAAGAGCTGGACCAGCGGATACGAGGCGAAGTACGCGGGCTCGTAGGAGTCGACGTGGTGCAGCGCGCCCTCCGTGCCGCGCAGCGCCATGATCGCGACGCCGATGATGAGGATGACGTACTCGACGAAGTACGCCTGCCACGCGGTGGAGCCCGCGAACCGGGACTTGCGGCCGGCCCGGCGGGGCAGGTTCAGCAGCCGGATCACCATCAGCGTCAGGATGCCCAGCGTGGTCATCGTGCCGATGAACTCGATGTACAGCTCGTAGGGGAGGAAGCCGCCGAGGACCGGCAGCGTCCAGTCCGCCTGGAAGAGCTGGCCGTAGGCGTTGATGATGGTCGGCGGCAGGGTCAGGAAGCCGATCGCCACGAACCAGTGGGCGACGCCGATGACACCCCACTTGTTCATACGGGTGTGCGCGAGGAACTCCCGGACCAGGGTCACGCTGCGCTGCCATGGGTTGTCGGTCCTGGCCCCCGCCGGGACCGGCGCGCCGAGCTTGAAGAAGCGCACGAACTGCGCGACGGCCCGGCCGAGCAGGGCAACGCCGACCGCGGTGAGGACCAGCGACACGATGATCGCGGCGAGTTGCATATGGGGCTCCTCGAACCTGCGAGAGCTGGATTACTAAGCAGTAACTTAATGTGGCTTGACCGAGATTACCCGCCCGGACGGGGGCCCATGTAGACGACGAGCCGGTGATCTGTGTCGCTCACCTGGCCCACCTCCACCTCCTCCATCATCCCTTGGCTGTAAGGCTCATATAAAAGTTGAGCCCTCTCGACTCAGGTCTGTTGACAGCGGCAAGCGGTTCAGGCACGCTTGAGTCTGTTCCACTCAATGCTGTAGCTGGAGGATCCCGAAATGGCACGTGCGGTCGGCATCGACCTGGGTACGACGAACTCCGTCGTCAGTGTTCTCGAAGGCGGTGAGCCCACCGTCATCACCAACGCCGAGGGCGCCAGGACCACGCCGTCCGTTGTGGCGTTCGCGAAGAACGGCGAGGTGTTGGTCGGCGAGGTCGCCAAGCGCCAGGCGGTCACGAACGTGGACCGCACCATCCGGTCGGTCAAGCGCCACATGGGCACCGACTGGAAGATCAACCTCGACGGCAAGGACTTCAACCCCCAGCAGATCAGCGCCTTCATCCTGCAGAAGCTGAAGCGCGACGCCGAGTCGTACCTGGGTGAGAAGGTCACGGACGCGGTCATCACCGTCCCGGCGTACTTCAACGACGCCGAGCGCCAGGCCACCAAGGAAGCCGGTGAGATCGCGGGCCTCAACGTCCTGCGTATCGTCAACGAGCCTACTGCCGCCGCGCTCGCCTACGGGCTGGAGAAGGACGACCAGACCATTCTGGTCTTCGACCTCGGTGGCGGCACCTTCGACGTCTCGCTGCTGGAGATCGGCGACGGCGTGGTGGAGGTCAAGGCCACCAACGGTGACAACCACCTCGGTGGTGACGACTGGGACCAGCGCGTCGTCGACTACCTGGTCAAGCAGTTCAACAACGGCCACGGCGTCGACCTGTCCAAGGACAAGATGGCCCTGCAGCGCCTCCGCGAGGCCGCTGAGAAGGCGAAGATCGAGCTCTCCAGCTCGTCCGAGACCTCCATCAACCTGCCCTACATCACGGCGTCCGCCGAGGGCCCGCTGCACCTGGACGAGAAGCTCACCCGCGCCCAGTTCCAGCAGCTCACCTCCGACCTGCTGGAGCGCTGCAAGACCCCGTTCCACAACGTCATCAAGGACGCGGGCATCTCGCTGTCCGAGATCGACCACGTGGTGCTGGTCGGCGGTTCCACCCGGATGCCCGCCGTCGCCGAGCTCGTCAAGGAGCTGACCGGCGGCAAGGAGGCCAACAAGGGCGTCAACCCGGACGAGGTCGTCGCCATCGGCGCGTCCCTCCAGGCCGGTGTCCTCAAGGGTGAGGTCAAGGACGTCCTGCTGCTGGACGTCACCCCGCTGTCCCTCGGCATCGAGACCAAGGGCGGCATCATGACCAAGCTGATCGAGCGCAACACGACCATTCCGACCAAGCGCTCGGAGATCTTCACCACGGCCGAGGACAACCAGCCGTCCGTGCAGATCCAGGTCTACCAGGGCGAGCGCGAGATCGCGGCGTACAACAAGAAGCTCGGCATGTTCGAGCTGACCGGTCTGCCCCCGGCCCCGCGCGGCGTGCCGCAGATCGAGGTCACCTTCGACATCGACGCCAACGGCATCATGCACGTCGGCGCGAAGGACCTCGGCACCGGCAAGGAGCAGAAGATGACCGTCACCGGCGGCTCCGCGCTGCCGAAGGACGACATCGACCGCATGATGCGCGAGGCCGAGCAGTACGCGGAGGAGGACCACAAGCGCCGCGAGGCCGCCGAGACCCGCAACCAGGCCGAGCAGCTGGTCTACCAGACGGACAAGTTCCTCAAGGACAACGAGGACAAGGTTCCGGCCGAGGTCAAGACCGAGGTCGAGGAGGCCCTCACCGAGCTCAAGGAGAAGCTCAAGGGCGAGGACACCGCCGAGATCCGCACCGCGACCGAGAAGGTCGCCGCGGTCAGCCAGAAGCTGGGCCAGGCCATGTACGCCAACTCGGCGGACGGCGCGGCCGCGGCCGGTGCCGCCGGTGACGCCGGCGCCGCGGGCCAGGCCAAGGCCGATGACGATGTGGTGGACGCCGAGATCGTCGACGACGACAAGGCCGACAAGGGTAAGGGTGGTGCCGCGTGACGGAGGAGACCCCGGGCTTCGAGGAGCAGCCCGACGTCCCCTCCGAGGCCGCGCAGACCCCCGACGACGCGGCGAAGGGCGCCGGGTCCGCCGACAACAAGGCGGGCCCGGCAGCCCCGGCCGGGGACCTCGAGCAGGTAGCCCTTCAGGCACAGCTGGACCAGGTGCGTACCGCGCTCAACGAGCGGACGGCCGACCTCCAGCGGCTCCAGGCGGAGTACCAGAACTACCGGCGCCGGGTCGAGCGGGACCGGGTGACGGTCAAGGAGATCGCGGTGGCGAGCCTCCTGTCCGAGCTGCTGCCCGTCCTCGACGACATCGGCCGGGCCCGTGACCACGGCGAGCTGGTCGGCGGCTTCAAGTCCGTCGGCGAATCGGTGGAGACGGTGGTGGCGAAGCTGGGTCTGCAGCAGTTCGGCAAGGAGGGCGAGCCCTTCGACCCGCTGGTGCACGAGGCCCTGATGCACAGTTACGCGCCGGATGTCACCGAGACCACGTGCGTGCAGATTCTGCAGCCGGGGTATCGAATCGGCGAGCGGGTGATCCGCCCGGCGCGGGTCGCCGTCGCCGAGCCCCAGCCGGGAGCCACCCCCGCCAAGGGCGGCGAAGGCGAGGCCGCGGCGCCGGACGAGGAGAGCGGTGGCCCGGAAGAGGGCTGACGTGACGGCGACCGCGGGAACAGCAGGAAAGGAGGGACGTCGGGGATGAGCACCAAGGACTTCGTGGAGAAGGACTACTACAAAGTCCTCGGCGTCCCCAAGGACGCCACCGAGGCGGAGATCAAGAAGGCGTACCGGAAGCTCGCTCGCGAGTACCACCCGGACGCCAACAAGGGCGACGCCAAGGCGGAGGAGCGGTTCAAGGAGATCTCCGAGGCCAATGACATCCTCGGGGACCCCAAGCGGCGCAAGGAGTACGACGAGGCCCGCACCCTCTTCGGCAACGGGGGATTCCGCCCCGGGCCGGGCGGAGCGGGCTCCACCGGCAGCTTCAACTTCGACCTGGGCGACCTCTTCGGCGGTGGCCAGGGCGGTGGCGGTGGCGCCGGCGGCTTCGGCGGCGGGCTCGGGGACGTCTTCGGCGGGCTGTTCGGCCGCGGCGGCGCCACCCGCGCCCAGCCGCGCCGGGGCCAGGACATCGAGTCCGAGGTGACGCTCAGCTTCACCGAGGCCGTCGAGGGGGCCACGGTCCCGCTGCGGATGTCCAGCCAGGCCCCGTGCAAGGCGTGCTCGGGCACCGGCGACCAGAACGGCACCCCGCGGGTCTGCCCGACCTGTGTCGGCACCGGCCAGGTCACCCGGGGCGGCGGGGGCGGCTTCTCGCTCACCGACCCGTGCGTGGAGTGCCGGGGCCGCGGGCTGATCGCGCAGAACCCGTGCGAGACCTGCAAGGGCAGCGGACGGGCCCGTTCCGCCCGCACCATGCAGGTCCGGATCCCCGCGGGGGTCAGCGACGGGCAGCGGATCCGGCTGCGCGGCAAGGGCGCCCCGGGCGAGACCGGCGGCCCGGCCGGTGATCTGTACGTGATCGTGCACGTGGACGCGCATCCGGTCTTCGGCCGCAAGGGCGACAACCTGACCGTCACCGTGCCCGTCACCCTTCCGGAGGCGGCGCTCGGCGGCGAGGTCAAGGTCCCGACCCTGGGCGGCCCGCCGGTCACCTTGAAGCTGCCGCCCGGCACACCCAACGGGCGGACCATGCGTGCCCGGGGCAAGGGCGCGGTGCGCAAGGACGGCACCCGCGGGGACCTGCTGGTCACCGTCGAGGTCACGGTGCCGAGAGACCTGAACGACAAGGCGCGGGACGCGCTGGAGTCATATCGCGAGGCGACCGCGGGAGAGGACCCGCGGGCGGAGCTGTTCAAGGCCGCGAAGGGAGCTTGAGATGGACGGCCGAGGAGGAATCGGAGGCAGGGGCGCCGGCCGGCCCCGTAACCCGTACGAGCTGACCGAGGATTCGCCGGTGTACGTCATCTCGGTGGCCGCTCAGCTCTCCGGGCTGCATCCGCAGACCTTGCGTCAGTACGACCGCCTCGGCCTGGTTTCCCCCGACCGTACCGCCGGCCGTGGCCGGCGGTACTCCGCACGCGACATCCAGCTGCTCCGCCAGGTCCAGCAGCTGTCCCAGGACGAGGGCATCAACCTCGCCGGGATCAAGCGCATCATCGAACTGGAGAACCAGGTCGCGGCCCTCCAGGCCCGTGTCGCCGAGCTCCAGGCCGCGGTCGAGGGCGCCGCGACGGCCATGCAGCAGCGAGAGGCCCAGGTCCACGCCTCCTACCGCCGTGACCTGGTCCGTTACCAGGACGTCCAGCAGAGCAGCGCCCTGGTGGTGTGGCGGCCGAAGGCCAAGCGGACGGACTAGCGGCACCGTTCACCTGATCGAGTGGCCCGGTAACCGGTCTTCGGTTGCCGGGCCTGCCGTGTGCCAGGCGCATGGACGGTCCCGTCTGCTGACTCATCCGTTCGAGTGGCTCACCGCCCGAACCCGGGCTGTCAGGACACTCGCCTCCCTAGCGTGTGGGTTGCCTGTGCCGCCAGGGCACTCTTGGCCCACACTCGAGGAGGAGGTGCTGCGCCGTGACCGCAATCGCCCATGAGGTGCCTACGACGACGGAGGTGCCCGAGGCCATGTCCCCGATCTCGCTCGATGAGGCCCTGTGGCAGGCGTGGAAGTCCCTGGAACTCCCTGAGGGCTTTCGCGCGGAGATTGTCGAGGGGTTCATTGAAGTGTCGCCGACCGGACGTTCCAGCCACGCCCGCATCATCAACCGGCTGCGGCGGCTGCTCGAGAAATACCTGGAAGAGGGCGATTACGCGGTCCACCATGACTGGAACGTCATCCATGGCCTGAAGGCATGGGTACCCGACCTGTTCATCGCTCCCGAGGAGGACGAAGAGCACCTCACTGAGGACGGCCTCGGCTTCGCCGCCTCAGCGGTGAAACTCGTCGTCGAAGTGGTCTCTCCCGGCCACGAGAACCAGCAGCGCGACCGTGTGCGCAAGCGCCGGGCCTACGCCGGTGCCGGGATTCCCGTTTACCTCTTGATCGACGACCACGACCAGCACGGCACCGTCACCGTGCTGACGTCTCCCTCCCCGGGCGAGGGGACGTACGCGGCCGAGACCCGGGTCCCGTACGGCACCGTGGTGGAGATCCCGGAGGGCCCGGCGAAGGGTTTCGCGATCACGGAGGAGATCACCGGCCCACGTCAGGGGTGAGTGAAGGGGCCGCGATGAGTTCCCGGGCGGCGCCGGGTCCTACCTGCTGAACGAAGCATTCCGCCGCCGGAAGGACCCTGCCGTGTACGCAGCCCTCATCACCCTCACCATCGATCCGGCCCAGGCCCCCGCGGCCGCTGCCGCGCTCATGAACGACATCCTGCCGAAGCTCACGGCGGCGCCTGGCTTCGTCTCCGGCCAGTGGCTGGAGCCCGTGGACGGACGCGGCATGTCGATCCTGACGTTCGAGAACGAGGAGCGGGCCCGAGCCGCCGCCCCGCTGCTCGGCGGCTCGGCCCCCGGCGTCACCATCGAGTCCGTCGAGTTCCGCCGCGTCGCCCTCACCGCGCCCTGACCGTACGGCCTACGCCCACGCGGTGGGCGGCGTTCTGCTGATCTCACACCAGACGACCTTGGAGGCGGGCCCCCACCGGTCGCCCGTCAATGGGTAGTGGCTCCACCGGTCGGCGAGCAGCCGCAGCAGGTGCAGCCCTCGTCCGCTCTCGCCGCCCGCCGTGAGCGGGCGGAGACCGGGCGGGCCGCGCTGGAGTCCCACACGGTCATCCGCAACGTCTCGGCGGACCACTTCAGCCGCAGATCCGCCTCGCCGCCCGCGTGCACGATGGCGTTGGTGAGCATCTCGCTCGCCAACAGCTCGGCGCGCTCTACCAGGTCGGGCAGCTCATGGGCGGTGAGGGCGGTATGGAGGGAGGCCCTGGCCACGCCGACGGCCCGGGGGCCGTGGGGGATGTGGAGGCAGTACTCGAACGGGGCGAAGGGTGGCGTGACGAGGGGCATACGGGCCTCTTGCTGGCGCGATAGGACGGGCCGACCGGTGTCGATGCCGCCGCGCTGAGTTGCGGGCAGGGCGGTGCGCTTCCGGCTGGCCGGTTGCTTCGCTGGGTGAGCGACGCGATACGTAACGTAGCGGGGCGCTGAAGGTGCGCAAGGGGTTTGCGGGAACGCCCAGGTGCTCGAAGCGCCCCTGGGCCCCGCCGGGCGCACCATGGAGGTATGGGAGGAGGTACCGCCATGGTGGAGGTCAAGACGATCGAGAAGCCGGATGAGCGGCGTGACTTTCCCGGGGGCCATATCGAAGCGCTGCACCTGACCGGGCTGGATTTCGCCGTGGGCACCTTCGAGCCCGGATGGCGCTGGAGCGAGTCGCTGCGGCCGATCGCGGGGACCGATCTGTGCGAGGTCCGGCACACCGGGGTCGTGGTCCGGGGCCGGATGCGGCTGCGCACGGCCGAGGGCGCGGAGACCGAGGTGGGGCCCGGGGACGTGTATGTGGTCCCGCCCGGCCATGACGCGTGGGTCGTCGGCGATGAGCAGGCCGTGGTGTACGACGTCGCCGGGCAGATGGCGGAGACGTACGCGAAGTCGAGCCACGCCGGCGCCTGAGGCGGGCCGGGAGCGGCGTCCGGGCGTCAGGAGCTCAGGAGCCCAGCATGATCCGCACGACGCCCCTCAGCGGTTCGTAGCCGTCGGCAGGGGACGAGATGAGTACCGGCCGGACACCACCGCGCGGGCCCTACCACGGGGGCCGGTCCCGCGGCAGTGCCCGTACCGACCGGATGATCCGGACGCTGCTGCGCCGCCGCAAGGAGCCGCTGTCCCTCGAGGACGTCACCGTCGTCGACCGGCCGAGGCTGCGGCGGGCGGTCGCGGCCACGGCGGTCGGCAACATGATGGAGTGGTTCGACTTCGGCGTCTACGCGTATGTCGCGGTCACCCTCGGCAAGGTCTTCTTCCCGGCCGACAACCCCGCCACCCAGGTGGTCTCCACCTTCGCCACCTTCGCGGTGGCGTTCCTGGTGCGGCCGCTCGGCGGGCTGGTCTTCGGGCCGCTGGGCGACCGGATCGGGCGCCGGCGGGTGCTGTCCACCACCATGATCATGATGGCGGTCGGTACCTTCGCGGTGGGGGTGCTGCCCGGTTACGACGCCGTGGGGTTCGCCGCGCCGCTGCTGCTGCTGTCCTGCCGGGTGGTGCAGGGGTTCTCCACCGGCGGTGAGTACGCCGGGGCGACCACGTACATCGCGGAGTTCGCGCCCGATCAGCGCCGCGGGTTCCTCGGCAGCTGGCTGGACTTCGGCACCTTCGTCGGCTATTCGATGGGCTCCGGTGTGGTCACGGTGCTCACCGCCGTCCTCGGTGGGGACGGGATGGTGGCCTGGGGCTGGCGGGTGCCGTTCCTGGTGGCGGGTCCGCTGGGGCTGATCGGCCTGTACATGCGGCTGCGCCTGGAGGAGACCCCGGCGTTCCAGCTGGAGGCCGAGCGGGCGGCCGAGGCGGCGGAGGAGGCGGCCGCCCGCGGCGACACCGACCCGGTCGAGGAGGCACGCCAGTCCGGCAGGGGACGGCTGAAGGAGATCTTCACCAGGCACTGGCAGGCGGTGCTGATCTGCATGGGGCTGGTGCTCCTCTACAACGTCACCAACTACATGGTCACGTCGTATCTGCCGACGTACATGACCTCCACGCTCAGTCAGCGGGCGACGGTCGCCCAGATGCTGGTCCTCGGCACCATGATCGTCGTCGCGCTGACGATCACCGTGGTGGGGCGCAGCTCCGACCGCTGGGGGCGCAGGCCGATGTTCATGGCCGGAAGCGTGGGGTTGATCGTGCTGGCGGCGCCGGCGTTCCTGCTCATCCGGGAGGGCGGCATCCTGCTGCCCGCCATCGGCTGTCTGGTCCTCGGTCTGCTGCTGGTCATCTTCGCGGGGACGAGCGCCGCCACGCTTCCGGCGCTGTTCCCGACCCGGCTGCGCTACGGCGCGCTGTCGATCTCGTTCAACATCTCGGTGTCGCTGTTCGGCGGGACGACGCCGCTGGTGGCCTCGTGGCTGGTGGCCACCACGCACAACACGCTGGTGCCCGCGTACTACCTGATGGCGGCGGGTGTGGTCGGCCTGGTCGCCACGTTCTTCCTGTACGAGACGGCGGGGAAGCCGCTGCGCGGCTCGGGGCCGATGGTGGAGACCGAGGAGGAGGCCCGTACGGCGGTGGCCGAGAGCCGTACGGAGGCCGGGCGCCGCGCCCGCGATGTGTGGCTGCGGCTGCGGCACCCCAGGGCGCAGGTGCACCGGGACGACGAGGAGTGCGACTAGCTAGATCTCAGCCGCTCACGCCCGGCCCATGGCAGCCGCTCACGCCCGGCCCATGGCCCGGGTGAGGGTGATCTCGATGAGGACGCGGTCGGGGTTGGGGCGCGGGGCGTGCTGGTAGCGCTCGGCGTAGCGGCGTTCCGCGTCCGCGATCAGCTCGGGCTCCGCGCGCACCACCGCGAGCCCCTCCAGGGTGGCCCACCGCCTGCCCGCCAGCTGGCAGACCGCGACCCGCGCGCCGCCCTCGCCCGCCGCCCGGACATGGGCGACCTTGCGGCTGTGGCGGCCCGCGATGACGCGGGCGAGTCCCGCGCCGGGGTCGTAGGTGACGCCGACGGGGACGACGTGCGGGGTGCCGTCCGGGCGCGGGGTGGTCAGCGTGCACAGATGGCGTTCGCGCCAGAAGGCGAGGTACTCGGGATCGGGGTTGCGTGGATCGATGGGCATGGCCAGAACCTATGGCCAGAAGAGTGGCGTTCGCGAGGTTGAGTGGAATAGACTCAACTTTACGGATGTTGGGTAGGGCAGGATGCCAATCCGGAGCGAGGAGGAGCACAGGGACGTGGATGCCGAGCTGACCAACAAGAGCCGTGCGGCGCTGAGCGCCGCCAACGACCGGGCGGTGTCCGCCGGGCATGCGGACATGACGCCCGCGCATCTCCTGCTCGCCCTCCTGGAGGGCCAGGACAACGAGAACGTCATGGATCTGCTGGCCGCCGTCGAGGCCGACGCGGCCGTCGTGCGCGACGGCGCGGAGCGGCTGCTCGCCGCCCTGCCCAGCGTCCAGGGCTCGACCGTGGCCCCGCCGCAGGCCAGCCGCGATCTGCTGGCCGTGGTCGCGGACGCCGCCCAGCGGGCCAAGGAACTCGGGGACGACTACGTCTCCACCGAGCACCTCCTCATCGGCATCGCCGCCAAGGGCGGCCAGGCCGGGGAGCTGCTCGGCCGGCAAGGGGCGAGCGACAAGAAGCTGCTCGCCGCGTTCGAGAAGGTCAGGGGTGGACAGCGGGTGACGACGCCCGATCCGGAGGGCACGTACAAGGCCCTGGAGAAGTTCGGCACGGACTTCACCGCGGCGGCGCGCGAGGGCAAGCTCGACCCGGTCATCGGCCGGGACCAGGAGATCCGCCGGGTGGTGCAGGTGCTCTCCCGGCGCACCAAGAACAACCCGGTGCTGATCGGCGAT
Source organism: Streptomyces hygroscopicus subsp. hygroscopicus (assembly GCF_001553455.1). GTDB lineage: Bacteria > Actinomycetota > Actinomycetes > Streptomycetales > Streptomycetaceae > Streptomyces > Streptomyces hygroscopicus. The sequence goes on along the minus strand of NZ_BBOX01000011.1, from coordinate 28,167 downwards.
CCGGGCGTCGGCAAGACGGCCGTGGTCGAGGGGCTCGCCCAGCGGATCGTCAAGGGCGACGTCCCCGAGAGCCTGCGCGACAAGCGCCTGGTCGCCCTCGACCTCGGCGCGATGGTCGCGGGCGCGAAGTACCGCGGTGAGTTCGAGGAGCGGCTGAAGACCGTACTGGCCGAGATCAAGTCCAGCGACGGCCAGATCATCACCTTCATCGACGAGCTGCACACCGTGGTCGGCGCGGGCGCCGGCGGCGACTCCGCGATGGACGCGGGCAACATGCTCAAGCCGATGCTGGCCCGAGGCGAGCTGCGCATGGTCGGCGCCACCACCCTCGACGAGTACCGCGAGCGGATCGAGAAGGACGCCGCGCTCGAGCGCCGCTTCCAGCAGGTGCTGGTCGCCGAGCCGACCGTCGAGGACACCGTCGCCATCCTGCGCGGGCTCAAGGGGCGCTACGAGGCCCACCACAAGGTGCAGATCGCCGACGGCGCGCTGGTGGCCGCCGCGGCCCTCTCCGACCGGTACATCACCTCCCGCTTCCTGCCCGACAAGGCCATCGACCTGGTCGACGAGGCGGCCTCCCGGCTCCGGATGGAGATCGACTCCTCCCCCGTCGAGATCGACGAGCTCCAGCGGTCGGTGGACCGGATGCGGATGGAGGAGATGGCCCTCGCCCGGGAGACCGACGAGGCCAGCAAGCTGCGGCTGGAGAAGCTGCGCCGCGACCTCGCGGACAAGGAGGAGGAGCTGCGCGGGCTCACCGCCCGCTGGGAGAAGGAGAAGCAGGGCCTGAACCGCGTCGGTGAGCTCAAGGAGAAGCTCGACGAGCTGCGCGGCCAGGCCGAGCGCGCCCAGCGCGACGGCGACTTCGACACCGCCTCCAAGCTGCTGTACGGGGAGATCCCGGCCGTCGAGCGGGAGCTCGCCGAGGCGTCGGAGGCCGAGGCGGAGGTCCAGCAGGACCGCACCACCATGGTCAAGGAGGAGGTCGGCCCGGACGACGTGGCCGATGTGGTCGCCTCCTGGACCGGCATCCCCGCGGGCCGGCTGCTGGAGGGCGAGACGCAGAAGCTGCTCCGCATGGAGGACGAACTGGGCAAGCGGCTGATCGGCCAGACCGAGGCGGTACGGGCCGTGTCGGACGCGGTGCGCAGGACCCGGGCGGGCATCGCCGACCCGGACCGGCCCACCGGCTCGTTCCTCTTCCTGGGCCCCACCGGCGTCGGCAAGACCGAGCTGGCCAAGGCGCTCGCCGACTTCCTCTTCGACGACGAGCGGGCCATGGTCCGCATCGACATGAGCGAGTACGGCGAGAAGCACAGCGTGGCCCGGCTGGTCGGTGCCCCGCCCGGCTACGTCGGCTACGAGGAGGGCGGCCAGCTGACCGAGGCGGTGCGCCGCCGCCCGTACAGCGTGGTGCTGCTGGACGAGGTGGAGAAGGCCCACCCCGAGGTCTTCGACATCCTGCTGCAGGTGCTCGACGACGGACGGCTCACCGACGGCCAGGGCCGCACGGTGGACTTCCGCAACACCATCCTGGTGCTCACCTCCAACCTGGGCAGCCAGTACCTGATGGATCCGCTGCTCGGCGAGGAGGAGAAGCGGCAGAGCGTCCTGGAGACGGTCCGGGCCTCCTTCAAGCCGGAGTTCCTCAACCGCCTGGACGACCTGGTGGTCTTCTCCGCGCTCAGCCATCCGGAGCTGGCCCGGATCGCCGAGCTCCAGATCGGCCGGCTGGCCCGCCGCCTGGCCGACCGCAGGCTGACCCTCGACGTCACCCCGGCCGCGCTGGAGTGGCTCGCCGTGGAGGGCAACGACCCGGCGTACGGGGCGCGCCCGCTGCGCCGGCTGATCCAGACCGCGATCGGCGACCGGCTGGCCAAGGAGATCCTTGCCGGGGAGATCCGGGACGGCGACAAGGTCCGGGTGGACCGGGGCGGTGACGGCCTCCTGGTGGGTCCGGCGCAGTAGGTCACCGGGGTGGTTTTCCGCCGGACCGGGCAATGTGCGGCCGGGGTTGCACGGCGGGGGCGGGTGTGAGGGAGGATGGCGGTATTCCATACGAAGGGAAATCCACGGTGAGCATCGACCCGTCCTCGATTCCGAATTTCGGGGGTCAGCCCGAGCCCGAACCGACGGGTCCGAGCGGCCCTGTGCTGCCCGACCAGGATCTGGTCAAGCAGCTGCTGGAGCAGATGGAGCTGAAGTACGTCGTCGACGAGGAGGGGGACCTCGCCGCGCCGTGGGAGCAGTTCCGCACCTACTTCATGTTCCGCGGGGAGGAGGAGCAGCAGGTCTTCTCCGTCCGTACGTTCTACGACCGGCCGCACGGCATCGACGAGAAGCCGCGGCTGCTCGAGGCGATCGACGACTGGAACCGCCGCACGCTGTGGCCGAAGGTCTACAGCCACACCAATGACGACGGCACGGTCCGGTTGATCGGCGAGGCGCAGATGCTGATCGGCACCGGCGTCAGCCTGGAGCACTTCGTGTCCAGCACGGTCAGCTGGGTGCGGGCTTCGATCGAGTTCGACCGCTGGCTGGTCGAACAGCTCGGTCTGGAGGCCGATATCGAGTCCGACGGCGACGACAAGCCGGGCGACGACGGGGCCTGAGCCCCGCCGCCGCCCGTCCCGGCCCCGTCGGGCCCGGTCGTCAGATGGCGACATGGGCCACGGCCAGCAGGTACGTGCCGTAGAAACAGCAGAGCCCGGCCAGCGCACCGCCCAGCAGGACGACGGTGCGGGGCCGGGCTCTCGCCATCGCCAGCGCCGCCGGGAGCAGCAGCGGAAAGGCGGGCAGCAGAAAGCGGGGCTTGGAGGCGAAGTAGTTGGTGCCGCCGACCGCGATGACCACCAGGACGAGGGTGTAGACGACCAGCGCGAGCGGCGGCGGGCACAGGGCGAACCGGACCAGGGAGATCAGCACGGCGCCGAGGACCGCCAGCACCATGGAGCGGATCAGCTGGTCGTCACCGCTCAGCAGATGGCGGGCGAAGCGGAGGCTGCCCGGTCCGAGGCGGAACCGCGAGCCCCAGTCGTGCTGGACGTCCACATACCCGCGCCAGGTGCCGCGCCGGGCCCCCACCCAGCCGATATAGCCCAGCCAGCCGAGCGGTGACAGCGCCGCCCCCGCCCACACCCGCCAGGACACCCGGGCCCGGTGCCGGGCGATCTCGGCGGCGGCGCAGCAGCAGACGGCGGCGGCCACCGCGATCCCGTTCGGCCGGCAGGCCCCGGCGAGCAGGGCGAGCGTCCCCGCCCACAGCCAGCGACGGGTCAGCACCGCGTACAGCGACCAGGCGGCCAGCGCGGTCAGCAGCGATTCGGTGTACGCCATGGACTCGACGATCGCGTGCGGCAGCAGCCCCCACAGCGCGACCAGCAGCGTGCCCACCCGCCGCCCGTGCAGCCGCTCCCCGATCGCGTACACCCCCCACGCCGCCATCCCCGAGGCGGCCCAGGCGATCAGCAGGGCGGCGGTCACCGTGGTGAGCGGCAGGACGGTGGTGAGGGCGCGGGTCAGCGCCGGGTAGAGCGGGAAGAAGGCGAGATCGCTGAAGACCCGGCCGGGGTAGTGGACCGAGGGGCGCACGGTGCCGTACCCGTGCCGGGCGATGCTCGCGTACCAGAGGCCGTCCCATTGGCGGCCGAGCAGCCTGTGCGGATCCCGGCCGGTCCGCCAGGCCCAGAGCGCCAGGCAGCCGGCCCCGGCCAGCCGCACCGCCGCGTACACCCCGAGCGCGAGCCACGCCCCGCCCAGTGACGCCCCCGCCCGCCCCAGTGACGCCCGCACCCGCCCCAGTGCCCGCCACCGCCCGGCCGGCCGCCGGGGAGGCTCCGGGGGCCGTGTGGACGCGGCGAGGTCGGTGGACACGGGAACCTCCGGTGCGGGGCACGCGACGGGCACGCGCCGAGCCCCCGGGCGGGGACGGGCCAGGGGGCTCGGCGGATACACCGACCATCCACCGGCGCGCGGCCGCCCGCGACCCGGGAAGTCCATCCGGAGGAAGCCCGGCGGGAAGCCGATCCGGGGAACGCCGGTCTTGGGTAAGACCGAGCGGGAGGAACGCCGATCCGGGGAACGCCGGTCTTGGGGAACGCCGATCTGGGGAAGCCGATCGGGAGGCACGCCGATCCGGGAACGGGCGCGTCAGCTCGGGCGTGTCAGCCCGCGGCGAGCCCCTTGAGCCGCCCGACCGCCTCCGTGAGGACGCTCTCCCGCTTGCAGAAGGCGAACCGGACGAAGGGGGAGCCCTGGTCCTGGTGGTCGTAGAAGACCGCGTTCGGCACGGCGACGACTCCGCAGCGCTCGGGCAGGGAGCGGCAGAAGGCGAAGCCGTCGGTTTCGCCGAGGGGGCGGATGTCGGTGGTGATGAAGTAGGTGCCCGAGGGGCGGAAGACCTGGAATCCCGCGTCGGTCAGGCCGTCGGCCAGCAGATCGCGCTTGGCCCGCAGATCCTCGCGGATGCCGTCGAAATAGGCGTCGGGGAGGCGCAGTGCCTCGGCGACCGCGTACTGGAAGGGGCCCGCCGAGACGTAGGTGAGGTACTGCTTGGCCGAGCGCACCGCCGTGACCAGCTCGGGAGCGGCGGTCACCCAGCCGACCTTCCACCCGGTGAAGGAGAAGGTCTTGCCCGCGCTGCTGATGGTGACGGTCCGCTCGCGCATCCCGGGGAAGGAGACGAGCGGGGTGTGCGCGGTGCCGAAGACGAGGTGTTCGTACACCTCGTCCGTGACCACCAGCAGATCGCGCTCGACGGCCAGCTCGGCGACGGCGGCCAGCTCGTCGTGGGTGAGCACGGTGCCGGTCGGGTTGTGCGGGGTGTTGAGCAGGATGAGCCGGGTGCGGTCGGTGACGGCGGCGCGCAGCTCGTCCAGGTCCAGACGGAAGATGTCGCCGTCCGGGCGGAGGGTGACGGGGACGCGGACGCCGCCCGCCATGGCGACACAGGCCGCGTACGAGTCGTAGTAGGGCTCGAGCGCGATCACCTCGTCGCCCGGCTCCACCAGCGCGAGCAGCGACGCCGCGATGGCCTCGGTGGCGCCCGCGGTGATCAGCACCTCGGTGTCGGGGTCGACGTCCAGGCCGTACCAGCGCCGCTGGTGCTCGGTGACGGCGGTGCGCAGCTCGGGCACGCCGGGGCCGGGCGGGTACTGGTTGCCCCGGCCGTCCCTCAGCGCGCGGACCGCGGCCTCGCGCACCTCCTCGGGGCCGTCGGTGTCCGGGAAGCCCTGGCCCAGGTTGATGGCGCCGGTGCGCACGGCGAGGGCGGACATCTCGGCGAAGATCGTGGTCCCGAATGCGGCCAGTCGGCGGCCCAGCGGCGGTCGTCCCATGGCGCCCATACTCCGCCGAACCCGTGGCCTTCCTCAACTCCCCTCCCGGCCCGGACGCGGCGGAGGGTCTCACCGGGGCTTCGGCAGAGGCTTTCCCCGGGTTTCGCCGGGCCGGTGCTTTTCGCCGGGGAGGTGCTTTTCACGGAGAGGTGCTTTTCGCCGGGCGGTGTCCGGGTACCCGGACGGGCCGGAAGCCATCGACGGCGCGTTGCCGGAGCGGCGAGGTCCGCGGGAGGCGAGATGGCCGAGCAGACAACACGGCAGACCGGCGGCTGGCCACGGCTCCGGGTGGCGGACTGGACCGAGACCCGGGACACCCTGCACATGTGGACCCAGATCGTCGGCAAGGTCCGGCTGGCCCACGCACCCCTGGCCAACCACTGGTGGCAGGTCACCCTGTACGTCAGCCCGCGGGGGCTGAGCACCTCCGCGATCCCGTACCGGACCGGGGCGTTCGACATCGAGTTCGATTTCGTGGACCACCGGCTGCGCATCCGGGTCAGCGACGGGAGCCGGCGCGAGCTGGCGCTGGAGTCCAAACCGGTGTCCCGGTTCTACAACGAGATCATGGACGCGCTGGGGGAGCTGGGCATCCACACCCGGATCTACCCCCGGCCGAACGAGGTGGACCCGGCGATCCCGTTCGCCGAGGACCACCGGCACGCCGCCTACGACCCGCACGCCGCCCACCTGTTCTGGGGCCAGCTGCTCCGGGCCCACCGGGCGTTCGCGGAATTCCGGTCCTCTTTCGTCGGCAAGGCCAGCCCCGTGCACTTCTTCTGGGGGGCGATGGACCTGGCCGTCACCCGCTTCTCCGGGCGGCCCGCGCCACCGCACCCCTCCGGCGGGGTGCCCAACCTGCCGGACCGGGTGACGCGGGAGGCGTACTCCCTCGAGTGTTCCAGCTGCGGCTTCTGGCCCGGCGGCGGCGAGGAGGGCGGCTTCTACTCCTACGCCTATCCCGAGCCGCCCGGCTTTGCCGGCTACCCGGTCCGTCCCGCGGCGGCGTCGTACCAGCGGCAGCTGGGCGAGTTCCTGCTGCCCTACGAGGCGGTCGCCACCGCCCCCGACCCGGAACGGACGCTGAGCGAGTTCCTGCAGACCAGCTACGAGGCGGCCGCCGAGCTGGGCGGCTGGGACCGGGTGGCGCTGGAAGCCGACCTGCACCACGTGGTGGAACACCACTAGCACCACGTGGAACTGACACCACGAGCGGCGCGGGCGAAGGGGGCCGCTCACGGCCAGACGTTGGCCTGTGCCCGGAAGGTCTCGGGGTCGGTCTCCGCGGGCAGGACGCACACCAGGTGGCCGCCGGGAACGCGGAGCACCCGGCACTCCTGCCACCGGGAAACCTGCTCGGCCCCCAGGGCGAGCAGGCGCGCGGTCTCCGCCTCCACGTCGTCGGTCTCGATGTCCAGGTGGATACGGGGCGCGTCGTCGACCGCCTGCACGGCGGTGACCAGCCCCGGCAGGGCCTGATGCAACTCGGTGAACTGCGGCTCCGGCGCGAACGGCTCGGCGGTGACGCCGAGAGCCGCCGACCAGAAGGCGGTCGCCCGCTCGGCCTCGGCCTTCGGCGCGTCGATGAGAACGGCGTACACACGGCTCCTGTGCATGCGCGACGAATACCCCCGTGGACCGACGGTCAGTCCGCCGCGGGGCCGCTTTCGCGTCCGCCCCTGGACGCGTCGAAGAGCTCACCGATACCCGGGTGACGCCATCCCGCCGCCGCTCCGCCGAACCTCTGGACTTCCTCAACTCCGCTTTCGATCCGGGCGGGGTCGGGCAGGGGACTCGACGGGTACGGAACGGTACCTCGCTACGGGGGATGGAAGGGGAGTGAGGACCATGGGTCCTGTGGTCATCTTCGTGGTCCTGGTGTTCACGTTCGCGGCGGTCGCCGCGTTGAGCGCCGGTCGGTCGAAGGGGTACGGCGGGCGGCGCAGGCGGTCCTGGAACGCGGGTGCCGGGGGCACGGCCGGCGGCAGTTGGTGGGCCGGTGACGGGGGCAGCGGTGGTGGCCATCACGGTGGTGGACACCACGGCGGCGGTGGCTGCGGCGGTGGGAGTGGCTGCGGCGGCGGGGGCGGCTGCGGCGGTGGCGGTGGCGGTGGTTGCGGCGGGGGCGGCGGCGGTGGCGGTGGTGGCTGCGGAGGGGGCGCCTGATCCCACGGTGTGCGTGACCCCACGGTGTGCCCGCCCCCACGGCCGGCACGCCGTCGTGGAGCACGGCCGGCCCGTACGGCCACCCCGACGCGTGGTCCGCGGTCGGCGACGACCACGGTTTCGGTGGGAGTGATGAGCCCGCGCCCGGCGCATCAACGTGCGCCGGGCGCGGGCTTGTTGAACACTTGCCCTAGAAGGCGCCCTAGGGGGTGGAAACCCGGCGAAGGTGGGTAAAAACGATGTGGCGCCGAGCATTTCATGATTCCGTATACCACCATCGACCTTACGGACCCCACGTGGGCACGAGCCGGCCTATGCGCATGCCCCTGGTCCACCGCGGGGCGAGCCGGCCCATCTTTCCACTGCGCGCTTGCGGAGCCGACCCATGCTCACGACCCTCAAGACTGCCTACACCGATACCCGCGCCGCCGATCTCGCCTGGGGCCTGGGGCGCGAACCGCTTCCCGCCCTCGCCGTACTCGATCTTCAACTCCATGGCTTCGCCGTCCAGTTGAGGCTTCTGGGCGCCTCGCACCAGGTCCTCCTCGAAGGGGAGGACAGCCGTTGTTCGGAGACCGTGGCCTGTATGTCCGGCAACAGCACCCCGCTTCCGCTGGGGGTTTCCACACTCGTCGACGGCCGTGAATACGAGTTCGCGGCGCGCGTCGAGGAGTTGTCGCAAGGGGCCTTCGCCGGGCGGGCGCAGGAGCTGCTCGCCCTGGTGGCCGACCATCCGCACGGTCTGGCCGGCACCTTTCCCGGCAGTCCGCACGCGTTCACCGCGCTGCTCGCCCAGTGGCACGAGGGCACGGTGGGGTGGCGGACCTGGCACGCCTATCCCCAGGAGGGGCGGCTGGTCACCACCCGCACCTGTGTGGGGGTCAGGGTGCCGGCCGCGCTCCGGCCGCCGGGCGCGGGCGGGCTGGAGATGGGCGGGCTGGTGGGCGGCGCGCCGGACGGCGGGCCGGGCGGTCCGTCGCACGGTCTCCAGGACAGCGGGCCGGACGGCCTGTCGGACGGTCTGCCGCCCCAAGTTCCATGCGGATGAACGCGATCGGGAAGCCGTCGATGCCAGACGTGTGAACGGCGATGCACTCGCACGGGGGACGAGACGTCGGCGATATGTGACGTAGCGTTCCCTTTGTGATCGATTCGCCGGTGTCCACCGTCTCGGATGCGTTGTCGTCGCCGGAGCCCCCACCTCCGGCGCGGCTGCCGGTGCGGGCGGGGCTCGGCCGGTTCCTCGTGCTCGGCACGGTCTTCGTCTGCGCCGCCTGCGGCCTCGTCTACGAACTCGAACTCGTCGCGCTGGCCACGTACTTGGCGGGCGACTCGGTCACCCAGGCGTCCCTGGTGCTGTCGGTGATGGTCTTCGCCATGGGCGTCGGCTCGCTGCTGGCCAAGCGGCTGCGCTGCCGGGCCGCCGTCGGCTTCGGCGCCGTCGAGGCGGTGCTCGCGCTCATCGGCGGCTGCTCGGCGATGGCGCTGTACGCGTCCTTCGCGTGGTGGGGGCACTCGCGCTCCGCGCTGGTCGGCTTCTCGTTCGCGATCGGTGTGCTCATCGGGGCCGAGGTGCCGCTGCTGATGACCCTCATCCAGCGGGTGCGCCGACAGGACGCGGGCGGCGCGGTGGCCGATCTGTTCGCGGCGGACTATGTGGGCGCGCTGGTCGGCGGGCTCGCCTTTCCCTTCCTGCTGCTGCCCGCCCTCGGGCAGCTGACCGGCGCGCTGGTCACCGGTGCGGTCAACGCGATCGCGGGCGGGGCGCTGGTGCTCTGGCTGTTCCGCCGCGACCTGAGCGTCCGGGCGCGGTGGACGCTGATCGTCGTCAACGGGCTGGTGCTCGCCGCGCTGGCCGCCGGCGCCGCGCTGACCCCCTCCTTCGAGCGGGCCGCCCGGCAGGCCGTCTACGGACCGGGGGTGCGGGTCGCGCTGCGCACCGGCGAGCAGGAGATCGTGCTCGCGGGGGGAGGCACGAGCGGGCGGCCGCTGTCCCTCTTCCTGGGCGGGCGGCTGCGGGTCAGCGGACGCGACGAGGACCGCTACCACGAGGCGCTGATCCACCCGGCGATGGCCGCCGGACCGCACGGCCGGGTCCTGGTGCTGGGCGGGGGCGACGGGCTCGCGGCGCGCGAGGTCCTGCGGTACGCCGGCGTCCGGTCGGTGACCGTCGTGGAGCGCGACGCGGAGGTGGTCCGGCTGGCCCGGCACGACCCGGACCTGGCGGCGCTCAACGGCGGCGCCTACCGGGATCCGCGGGTGCGCGCGGTGACCGCGGACGCCTTCGACTGGCTGCGCCGGCCGGTGGCGTACGACGTGGTGGTCTGCGATCTGCCCGCCCCCGAGCTGACCCCCAGCACCAAGTACTACTCCCAGGAGTTCTACGGACTGGCCGAGCGGGTGCTGGCGCCCGGGGGCCGGCTGGTGGTCCACGCCGGGCCGCTGCGCCCCGGGCCCCGGGCGTTCTGGACGGTGGACGCGACGGTGCGGTCGGCCGGGCTGTGGACGGCGCCCTACGCGATCGACACCCCGCGCCCCGGCGGCCGTGGCCGCCCGCACGACTGGGGCTTCGTGCTGGCGGCCCGCTCCCCGGTGGGGCTGCGGCTGGCCCGGCACGGCCCCCGGCCGCACTCGCTGACGGAGCCGGGGCTGCGGGCGGCCCACCGCGCGGCCGAGCGGCACCGGGAGGCCGGGCTGCCCCCTTCCACGCTGATGCATCCGCGGTACGGGACGTGAGACGCGTGCGGGTGACCTTGGGCTACCGGACCTCGGCGGGGGCGGCGCGCCGGGCGGGGAAAGTTGCGCGGGAGCGGGTCTCAGCGAACCCGCGGTGGGTACTGTCTTGAGCTATGGAGCATGAGGTGTTCGTTCCGTTTCCCGTCGACACCGTCCGGCTGGCGCTCGCGGAGCCCGACCGCGTCGCCCGTTGCGTTCCCGGGCTCCAGCAGGACGCCGATGAGGCCGCCGGTCCGCTCGCCGGCCGGCTGCGGCTGCGCATCGGCGGGTCCACCATCACCTACCGCGGTGCGCTGCGCATCGGCCGGCGCGCCGATGTCTTCGAGATCGAGGGCGAGGGCACCGAGGTGCGCGGCGGCGGTTCGGTGAAGCTCGCGCTGACCCTCACGCCGAAGCCCGTCGAGGGCGGTACGGAGCTGATCTGCTCCGGGACGGTCCACAGCGAGGGGCGGCTGGCCGAGTTCGACCAGGAGGTGTCCGCCGGCGTGGCCCGCCGCCTGCTGGACCGGTTCGCCGCGGCGCTCACGGCCGGGCTGGAGACGTCCCCGATCAGCGCCGTCACCGAGGACGGGGCCACGGGGGACGGGGCCACGGGGGACGAGGCCACGGGGGACGAGGGCGCGGCCGCGGCCGCCGACGAGACCGGGCTGCCGACCGAGGCCGAGCTTCCGCTGTCGGCCGATGACATGGACATCGAAGACGTCGGCGACCTCGAGGGCCTGGACGACGTGGACGCCGTCGCGGAGCCCGTCGGCTTCGGCGACCTCGGCGATCTCGATGACCTGGACGACGAGCCCCCGGCCGAGGCCGCCCACGCCCGCCGCACGATGATCGGCCGCTCCACCGAGGAGGTGGACCACGCCCCGCCGCGCGGCCGCTACGCCCCCGTCCCCGCGCCCGAGACCGTCTCCACCAGCGCCACCCTGCGCTGGGCCGCGCCCGCCGCGGCCGTGGTGATCGCCTCCGTCGTCGTGGTGGGCCGTCGCGTGCTCCGCCGCCGCCGATGAGCGTGTGCGCATAGGGTCGGTAGCTGTGACCACCGAAGAGACAACGGAGACCAAAGGCGTGCGGCTGACCGCCGGGGACGCCGAGCTGACCGTCTCACCCGAGAACGGCTGTCGTATCGGCTCACTGCGCATCGGCGGTACGGAGCTGCTGCGGCAGGGCCCGCGGTACGGATCGTTCCCGATGGTGCCGTGGTGCGGCCGGACCGGGCTGGGCCGGTTCCGCAACGGCGGGCGGACCCATCAGCTGCCGGTCAACTCCCCGCCGCACGCGATCCACGGGACCGGCCGGAACGTCGCGTGGAGCCCGGCCCGCGCCGGGCGGTCCAGTGCCGCCTTCACCTACGACCTCGCCGACCCCTGGCCGTACGAGGGCCGGGTCACCCAGACCTTCGAGCTCACCCCGGACAGCCTGACCGTCACCATGAGCGTGGAGACCGAGGGCGATTCCTTCCCGGCACAGGCGGGCTGGCATCCGTGGTTCCTGCGGAACCTGGGCGAGGGCGGCGCCGATGTGGAGATCGCCTTCGAGGCGGCGTGGCAGGAGGAGCGCGGGGAGGACCACCTCCCCACCGGCCGCCGCGTCGCGCCGCGGCCCGGCCCCTGGGACGACTGCTTCGGCATGCCGGAGGGGGTGGACGTCACGCTCACCTGGCCCGGCCGGCTCGAGCTGAGGGTCACCAGCCGGACGGAGTGGGTGGTCGTCTACGACGAGCAGGCGGAGGCGGTGTGCGTGGAACCGCAGTCCGGCCCGCCCAACGGGCTCAACAGCCTGCCGCGCCTGGTCACCCCCATCGATCCGCTGGAGATCTCCATGACCTGGAGCTGGCGGACGCTGACGTAGCGGAGCGGGCGCCGGTGCGGCGGAGCTGAGCGGGCGCTGGTGCGGCGGTGGGGCGGAGCGGGCGCCGGTGGAGCGGAGCGAGCGCTGGTGGAGCCGGATCAGCGGGCACTGGCGCAGCGGAGCGGGCGTCGGTGGAGCGGAGCGGGCGCTGGTGGAGTCGGAGCGGCTTGGAGGGCTCCGCGGGCCACCGCCTAAGCTCATGCGCATGAGCGATGCGCGTGACGCCCTGCTGCGGCAGATCAAGGACAAGGCCGTGGTCCACGGCAAGGTGACCCTCTCCTCCGGGCGCGAGGCCGACTACTACATCGACCTGCGCCGGATCACCTTGGACGCCGACGCCGCACCGCTGGTCGGCCAGGTCATGCTCGACGCCACGGCCGATCTGGAGTACGACGCGGTGGGCGGTCTGACGCTCGGCGCCGACCCGGTGGCCACGTCCATGCTGCACGCCGCCGCCGCCCGCGGGCGGCGGCTCGACGCCTTCGTGGTCCGCAAGGCCCAGAAGACGCACGGGATGCAGCGGCGGATCGAGGGCCCGGACATCGCGGGCCGCCGGGTGCTGGTGGTGGAGGACACCTCCACCACGGGCGGTTCGCCGCTGACCGCGGTGGAGGCGGCGCGGGAGGCGGGTGCGGAGGTCGTCGCGGTCGCGACGATCGTCGAGCGCGGGGCCGCGCCGGCCATCGCGGACGCCGGGCTGCCGTACCTCCCGGCTTATTCGATCGCCGACCTCGGGCTGAGCTGAACCGGCACCGCGGCGCAGCCGCGCCCGGGCCCGGCGTGCACCCGGGCCCGGCGTGCACCCGGGCCCGGCGTGCAGCCACGCCCCCGGGGTGCGGCAGCAGCCGGGGTGCGGTGCTCGCACTCGGGTGCAGCGGCACCAGGGGCAGCCACACCCGGGCATGGCGGCACCCGGGGTGCAGCCGTGACCCCGGCGCAGCAGCACCGGGGGCGGAGCCGCGCGCCCGCATCCCGGCACAACCGTTGCGCCGGGGCAGCCGTATCGCCGCATCGCGGCGCGGTCGCACCGGAGGTCAAGCTGTGTCGCGGTACAGCCGCGTCGCGCCCCCGTGGGAGGTTTCACGTGAAACCTTCCCACCCCCGTCCGTGTGGTCCTCGCGTGCGCCGTGTGGAGCAATCGGCGGAGTCTGGGATTATGGCCCCGACGATGACGTCGCCCCTAGGTCAGGGCCAAGTACGACTAACCCGCACATACAAGGAGCGGACAGATGCCCATCGCATCCCCTGAGATCTACAACGAGATGCTCGACCGGGCGAAGGCGGGCAAGTTCGCCTACCCGGCGATCAACGTGACGTCGACGCAGACTCTGCACGCCGCCCTGCGCGGCTTCGCCGAGGCGGAGAGCGACGGCATCGTCCAGATCTCCACCGGTGGCGCCGAGTTCCTGGGTGGCCAGTACCAGAAGGACATGGTGACCGGTGCGGTCGGCCTCGCCGAGTTCGCGCATGTCGTGGCCGAGAAGTACCCGGTCAACATCGCCCTCCACACCGACCACTGCCCCAAGGACAAGCTGGACGGCTATGTCCGCCCGCTGCTCAAGGTCTCCCAGGAGCGCGTCGACAAGGGGCAGAACCCGCTGTTCCAGTCCCACATGTGGGACGGCTCCGCCGAGACGCTCGACGACAACCTCCGCATCGCACAGGAGCTGCTCGCCGAGGCCGCCAAGGCGAAGATCATCCTCGAGGTCGAGATCACCCCGACCGGTGGCGAGGAGGACGGCATCTCGCACGAGATCAACGACGAGCTCTACACGACGGTCGACGACGCGCTGCGCACCGCCGAGGCCCTCGGCCTGGGCGACAAGGGCCGCTACCTGCTGGCCGCCTCCTTCGGCAACGTCCACGGCGTCTACAAGCCGGGCAACGTCGTCCTCCGCCCGGAGCTGCTGCGTGAGCTCCAGGACGGTGTCGCCGCGAAGTACGGCAAGCAGGACCCGTTCTTCTTCGTCTTCCACGGCGGCTCCGGCTCCACGGAGGAGGAGATCCGCACCGCGCTGGAGAACGGCGTGGTGAAGATGAACCTCGACACGGACACCCAGTACGCCTTCACCCGCCCGATCGCGGACCACATGTTCCGCAACTACGACGGGGTGCTGAAGGTCGACGGCGAGGTCGGCAACAAGAAGACGTACGACCCGCGGAGCTGGGGCAAGCTCGCCGAGAAGGGGATGGCCGAGCGGGTCACCAAGGCGTGTGCGGACCTCCGGTCCACGGGGACGAAGCTGAAGTAGTCCTCGGCTCTACGAAGCTGAAGTAGTCCTCGGCTCGCTCTTCCGGGCCCGGCTTCTCGCCTTGCGGTGAGTTGCCGGGCCCGTTGGCGTTCCGGGGCCGTTCGCGTTCCGGGGCCGTTTGCGTTCCGGGGTCGGTTCCGGTTCCGGGAAGGCGTCTGGCGTCTGGGTTCCGGGTGCCCGTTTTTCCTTCGCGGTTCTCTTCGCGGTTGCCTGCGCGGTTCCGTTCGCGGTCGGGCTGGCCTCTGAGGGGCCGCGCGGGCATCATGCCAGGTATGGCAGGCGTGCGGCTGTCCGCGCCGGCGGGGCGGTGGCTGGTGTTCACCACCGTGCTGGGCTCCGCCATGGCCCTGCTCGACAGCACCGTCGTCAATGTCGCCCTGCCGCGCATCGGGCTCGACCTGGGCGCCGATCTCCCCGTGCTCCAGTGGACCGTCAACGCCTACATGCTCACCCTCGCCGGGCTGATCCTGCTCGGCGGGGCGCTCGGGGACCGGTTCGGGCGGCGGCGGGTGTTCGTCATCGGGGTGATCTGGTTCGCGCTGGCCTCGCTGGCGTGCGGGCTGGCGCCGAACGCCGGGGTGCTCATCGCCGCGCGGGCGTTGCAGGGCATCGGCGGGGCGCTGCTCACCCCCGGGTCGCTCGCGCTGATCCAGTCGGTGATCCACCCCGATGACCGGGCGCGGGCGATCGGGCTGTGGTCCGGCTTCGGCGGGGTCGGAGCGGCGATCGGGCCGTTCCTCGGCGGCTGGCTGGTGGACGGGCCCGGCTGGCGCTGGGTGTTCTGGCTCAACGTGCCGCTGGCCGCGGTCTGTGTGCCGGTCGCTTTGCGCCATGTGCCGGAGACCAGCGATCCGGAGGCCCACGGCCGGTTCGACGTCGTCGGCGCCGCGCTGGGCGCGGCCGCGCTCGGCCTGGTCACGTACGCGCTGATCGCCGCGCCGCAGAAGGGCGCCTCGCCCGCCGTGGTGGTTCCGGCCGTCGCCGGGCTGGCGCTGGGGGTGGCCTTCGTCGCCGTGGAGAAGCGGCGGTCCGAGCCGATGCTGCCGCTCTCCATCTTCGCCTCCCGCCAGTTCAGCGCCGTCAACGCGGTGACCCTGTGCGTCTACGCGGCCTTCGGTGGCTTCTTCTTCCTTTCGGTGATCAACCTCCAGGTGGTGGTGGGCTACTCCGCGCTGGCCGCCGGTACCGCGCTGCTGCCCACGACGACGCTGATGCTGCTGCTGTCGGCCCGTTCGGGAGAACTGGGCAAACGCATCGGCCCCCGGATTCCGCTGACCGTCGGCCCGCTGCTGTGCGCGGCGGGGATGCTGCTGATGACCCGGGCCGGGGTGGGGGCGGTCTACTGGCGCGACATTCTGCCCGGGCTGGTGGTGCTGGGCGCCGGCATGGTGGTGCTGGTCGCCCCGCTCACCGCGACCGTCCTGGCCTCGGTGGACGTCGGCCGCGCGGGTCTGGCCAGCGGAGTCAACAACGCGGCGGCGCGTGCGGCGGGCCTGGTCGCGGTGGCGGCGCTGCCGCTGCTGGCGGGGATGGGCCCGGAGGCGTACCGGTCGGCGGACGCGTTCGCCCACACCTTCCGGCGCGCGATGCCGATCTGTGCCGGGGTGCTGGTGCTGGGCGCGGTCGTCGCCTGGCGCACGGTGCGCTCGGACGCCCTGGAGCGGGCGGGGACGGAAGCGGGAGGGGAGGGGGAGGGTGCCGAGGCGGGCGCGGTGCCGGAGGGAGCGGTGCCGGAGGGTGCGGTGCCGGAGGGCGCCGAGGGCGTGGCGCCGGTGAAACGTGCCGGGGGAGCCGAGAGCGCGGGGGCCGAGGGCGCGGCCGAGGGTGCGGGGGCCGAGGGTGCCGGGGGTGCCGCGCCTTCGGAGCGCGTCAAGGGCGCCAAGCGCGTCAAGGGCGCCAAGCGCGTCAAGGGCGCCAAGGGTGCCAAGGGTGCCAAGGCCAAGGGGGCCGAGGGCGCCGCGCGGCCCCCGTGCCGCCCCGAGTGCGTGTACCACTGCGGTGTCTCCGCCCCGCCCCTCGACCCGGGCGATCGGCGCCCCGGGGCCTGACCCATGCCCTCTCCCGCGGGTCTCCGGGCCGGACGCTCCCCCGGAACGACGGGGCGCGTGGCTTGAGCGTGTCGGGTGGGGCCCCGGACCAGGCAGACTGGAACCCATGGCCATTCACGAGAACCTGCTCGGGGGACCGCCCCCGACCCATCTGCCCGACGACCCCGAACCACGGGAGCTGCTCGCCTCCGGCGCGGCCCCGGCCGAGGTCGCCGCGAAGTACCCGGCGTCCTCGCTCGCCTGGGCGCAGCTCGCCGACGAGGCGTTCGAGGCCGGCCGGGTGGTCGAGTCCTACGCGTACGCCCGGACCGGCTACCACCGGGGACTCGACGCCCTGCGTCGCAGCGGCTGGAAGGGCCACGGCCCGGTGCCCTTCGAGCATGAGCCCAACCGCGGCTTCCTGCGCGCCCTGCACGCGCTCGCGCGTGCCGCGCAGGCCATCGGCGAGCAGGAGGAGTACGAGCGCTGCTCGACCTTCCTGCGCGAGAGCTCCCCGACCGCGGCGGACACGCTTTCCTGAGCCGCCGCTCCTGATCTGCGTCTGCTGACCTGCCTCGGCTGAGCGGTTTTCGGCTGAGCGGTTTGCCACTGAGGCGTGGCGAGGCGCACCGGGCCTGTGGGGCGGCCTACGCCCCACGGGCCCCTTCCGCACTTGCCGTACGTCCGGACGGCGCGGATGATGCGGTGCGGGGCCCCTTCGGCTGTGGGCCCCGAGGGGACCGGGGCTCCGAGATCAAGGGGAAGGGGCGGACCGCTACCCGGGAGCGAGCAGTACTCAGGAGACGCGATGTCGCAGCAGCCTGCCCCTGACCGCCCGGCCCCGGCCCAGGCCACGCCGGACCGGACCACCTCGGCCGAGGCCACGCCAGGCCGGACCACGTCGGCGGAGGTCACGCCGCCCGAGGCCACGTCGGCAGAGGCCACGCCGGACCGGACCGCCTCCGGCGCCGCCGAGTCCGACGCCCCCCACCTCGACTTCGACGGCACCACCCCGTACGAGGACTACGTCCGGGCGTCCGTGCTCACCCACCTCCAGCACCCCCTCTCCGACGATCCCGGCGAGATGGTCTTCCTGGTCACCACCCAGGTGATGGAGCTGTGGTTCACCGTCATCGTCCATGAGTGGCACACCGCCGCGCTGGCGCTGCGCGAGGACGACCTGCCCACCGCGATGGCCGCGCTCCAGCGCTCGACGTACGAGCTGGAGTCGCTCAACGCGTCCTGGGCGCCGCTGGCGCATCTCACCCCCGGCCAGTTCAACGCGTACCGCTCCGCGCTCGGCGAGGGCTCCGGCTTCCAGTCGGCGATGTACCGGCAGCTGGAGTTCCTGCTCGGCGAGAAGTCCGCGTCCATGCTCGTCCCGCACCGGGGCGCGCCGCAGGTCCACGCGGAGCTGGAGAAGGCGCTGACCGAGCCCAGCCTCTACGACGAGGTGCTGCGCTATCTCGCCCGCCGCGGCCTCGACGTCCCGGCCTCCGTGCTGGACCGCGATCCCACCCGGCGCTACGAACCGGATCCGGGCGTGGAGCGGGTCTGGGAGGAGATCTACTCCGGGCCGCCGGACAGCGAGCTGATCCGGCTCGGTGAGGCGCTCACTGAGGTGGCCGAGCTGGTGTGGCGGTGGCGCAACGACCATCTGGTGGCGACGCGGCGAGCGATGGGTGCCAAGACCGGCACCGGCGGCTCGGCCGGGGTGGCATGGCTGGAGAAGCGCGCGTCGAAGACCGTCTTCCCCGAGCTGTGGACGGCGCGCAGCCATGTCTGACGCGACGATCCCCACCGAGCCGGTCTCCCCTGGGCCGGTCTCCCCTGGGCCGGTCCCCACCGAACCGACCCCCACCGAACCGGTCTCCCCTGGGCTGGTTCCGACCGGCCCGCCCGCCCCTGAACGGTCGGGTGCCGAGGCGTCCGCCCCCGGTCCGTCCGCCCCCGGTCCGTCCGCCCCCGGTCCGTCCGGCCCCGAGAGGTCCGGCCCCAGTCTGAGGTCCGGTCCCGGTCCGTCCGGTGCGGCGTCGCCCGGTGCTGAGGGGTCCGGCCCCGAGCGGTCCGGCGCGGCGTCTTCCGGCCCTGAGCGGTCTGGAGCTGGGCGCTCTGGTCTCCAGCCGTCCGGTGCTCAGCGGTCCGCCCCTGGTCTGTCCGCCCCTGGTCCGTCGGGTGCCGAGTCGTCCGGTGCGGCGTTGCCCGGTGCTGAGCGGTCCGGCGTCGAGCCGTCCAGCCCTCTGCCGTCCGGGCGCAAACGTTCTGGTCCGGAGTGGTCCCGCCCTCAGCAGTCCGGCCCCGCGCCTGCCGCGTCCCGGTCGGCCGCGTCCCGTCCGGCCGGGCCGCGTTCGGCCGGGGCCTCACCGGCCGAGAGCGGTCTGGCCGGTGAGGCCGCCCGGCTCGACGCGGCCGACCGGCTGCGTGCCAAGCGCGACGCCTTCGTCCTCGATGACGTGATCTACCTCGACGGCAATTCGCTGGGCGCGCTGCCGCGTGCCGTCCCGCCCCGGCTGGCCGATGTGGTCGCCCGCGAGTGGGGGCGGCTGCGCATCCGCTCCTGGGAGGAGAGCGGCTGGTGGACCGCGCCGGAGCGGATCGGCGACCGCGTCGGCCGGCTCCTCGGCGCCGCCCCTGGCCAGGTGGTGGTGGGCGACTCGACGAGCGTGAACATCTTCAAGGCGGTCGTCGCGGCCGTACGGATCGCCCAGGAACGCGGCGCCCACCGCGATCAGATCCTGGTCGACGAGACCACCTTCCCCACCGACGGCTATATCGCCGAGTCCGCTGCCCGGATGACCGGCTGCACCCTGCGGCCGGTGGCCGCGGGCGACATCCCCGCGGCCACCGGCCCGCGCACCGCCGTCGCGCTCGTCAACCACGTGGACTACCGCACCGGCCGCCTCCATGACCTGCCCGCGACCACGGCCGCCGTGCACGCGGCGGGCGCACTCGTCGTGTGGGACCTGTGCCACAGCGCGGGCGCCCTGCCGGTCGGGCTGGACGCCCACGGGGTCGATCTCGCGGTCGGCTGTACGTACAAGTACCTCAACGGCGGCCCCGGCGCGCCCGCGTATCTCTACGTCGCCCGGGCGCATCAGCCCCGCTTCGACTCGCCGCTCCCCGGCTGGAACTCGCACGCCGACCCCTTCGGCATGGACTCCGCCTACACCCCGGCCGCCGGTGCGGCCCGCGGGCGCGTCGGCACCCCGGACATCCTCTCGATGCTGGCGCTGGAGGCCGCGCTCAAGGTGTGGGATGACGTGACGATCGAGGAGGTCAGGACCAAGAGCCTGGCCCTGACGGACTTCTTCCTCCGCTGCGTCGAGGAGTACGTCCCGGCGGGCCGCGTCCGGTCCCTCACCCCCGCCGCCCACGCCGAGCGCGGCAGCCAGGTGGCGCTGCGGTGCGCGGACGCGGGGGAGGTGATGGCGGAGCTGGTGCGGCGCGGGGTCGTCGGCGACTTCCGTCGGCCCGATGTGCTGCGCTTCGGCTTCACCCCGCTGTACACGGGCTTCGCCGAGGTGGAGCGGGCGGCCCGGGTGCTGGCCGCCGCGTTGGCGGAGGGCTGACCATGGGTGGGGCGGCGGCTGAGGAGGCGTCGGTCTTCGGGCTCGCGCCGGTGGCTCCGGACCGGACCGCCGCGTACGGCGAACACCCGGACCAAGTGGTGGACTTCTACCTTCCGCCCGACGGGTCCGGGCCCGCCCCGCTGGTCCTCCTCTTCCACGGCGGCGCCTGGCGCGCCCCCTACGACCGCCGCCATGTGTCCCCGTTCGCCGCGTTCCTGGCGGGGCGGGGCCTCGCGGTGGCGTCGGTGGAGTACCGGCGGGGCGGGGACGACTCGTCACCGTACGGTCCGGCCGCCCCCGAGATGCCGGGCGGCGGACCGGGCACCGGCCCGCGCCCCGGGCCGGACGACCCCCGCCCGCGCCCCGGGCCGGACGGCACCGGCGGGGCACCGCGGGCGGGGCGGTGGCCGGAGACGTTCGACGACATCGCGGCCGCCGTGGACGGCGTGCCGCGGCTCGCCCGGGACCTCGGGCTCCCCGGGGCGGACACCGACCGGGTCGTGCTCACCGGGCACTCCGCGGGCGGGCACGCCGTGTTGTGGGCGGCTGCCCGGCATCGGCTGCCGTCCGGCACTCCCTGGTATCTGCCCTCGCCCTCCCCGCTGTGCGGTGTCGTCGCCCTCGCCCCCATCGCGGACTTCGCCACGGCCCGTGCGCTGGACGTGTGTTCCGGTGCCGTCGGCCAACTCCTCGGCGAACGCGGCGGGAAGAGTGACAGCGACGACGGCGGCAACAACAGCGACAGCGGCGTCAACAGCGACAGGCGCGTCAACAGCCACAGCGACGACGGCGCCAACAGCCACAGCCGCAACACCAGCCACAGCGGCGGCAACCGCAGCAGCGACAGGGTCGCCAACAGCGGCAGCCACGGCCGCGCCCGCACCGATGAGCTGACGGCCCGGCTGGCCCTCGCCGACCCCGCCGCGCTGCTGCCCACCGCGGTCCCCACCACCGTCGTACAGGGCAGGGCCGACACCGATGTGCCCCCGGCGGTCGCGGACGCCTTCGTAACGGCCGCCTCCCGCGTCGGCCAGCGCGTGCGGCTCGTCACCACCGAGGGCGGGCACTTCCCGCCGATCGACCCCACCACGCCCGTCGCGCACACCGTCGCCGAGGAGATCGCCCGACTGGCCGGAGCCCACCCGGGCGCGTAGAACTGGAGCCCACCCGGGTGCGTAGTAACCGGGGCGCACCCAGGCGCGCAGCGCCGGAAGCCAGCCACCCGGCCGCGTAAGTAACTGGGGCCACCCGGCCGTGGAATGACCGGAGCCCACCCGACCCCGTAGTAACCGGAGCCCAACCGGCCGCGGAGTACCAGGAACCCACCGGCCGCGTAGTACTTGAGAAGGACGCCGCACAATCCACATTTCCGGGGACGACGGCCGCGCGCCCGCTCCCTACCGTGAGACGCGTGACTGAGACGATCCCGCGGACCGAACTCCGCACCATCCGCGCAGCGTTGTCCGATCTGCGGAAGGACTTGATCAACGGCGCCTTCGTCTTCCGCCCCGTGCCGCCGCTCGCCCCCACCCATCCGCTGGTGCGCCGGGCGCCCCAGCGGATTCGGCAGTACGCACCGTGGCTGCCGCACACCGCGATCACGGTCTTCGCCTTCTACCTCATGGCCGTAGCCGTCGATACCGAGGCCATGGGCCTGGCCCTGCTCAGCGGCGTACCCCTGCTGATGGTGCTCTACCGGCCGATCGGCGCCTGGTGGCTGTCGTTCGCGGCGAGCATCGGATGGGGCCTGGGCACCGCCGAGACGACGATCGGCAGCATGTGGCCCTGGCCGACGACCCTCTTCGTCTCGCACATCGCGGTGATGGCGGTCGTCGCGTCGCAGAACCGCCCTCGGGTGGCCGGGCAGATGCTGCTGATCACGGCCGGGTTCGGGGTCGCCTGTGATCTCCTCAGCGAATGGCGGCAGACGAACTCCTTCCCCATGGTGGTCACCTCCTGCGTCATCGTGGGCGCCGTCGTCGCCTGGCGCAGCCTGCGCGAGACCAAGCAGCAGGTCGCCGTGCAGCAGTCGGCCACCGTCGAGGAGCGCTCCCGCCGCACCCTGCTGGAGGAGCGCGCGACGATCGCACGGGAGCTGCACGATGTCGTCGCGCACCACATGTCCGTGATCGCGATCCAGGCGGAGGCGGCGCCCTACCGGGTGGCGAACCCGCCCGAGGAGCTGGCCAAGAGCTTCGCGACGATCCGGGAGAACGCGGTCGCCGCCCTCATCGAACTCCGCCGGGTCCTCGGCGTCGTCCGGGCCGATGACCCCGACGCCTACGCCGATGCCGACCCCGAGGCGCCCCAGCCGACCCTCGCCGCGCTCGACACGCTCTTCGCGGGCGTCCGGGCGGCGGGGCTGACCGTCGAGCACATCACCACCGGTGCCGTGCGCCCGCTCCCCTCCGGTGTGGAGCTGTCCGCCTACCGGATCATCCAGGAAGCGCTGTCCAACGCGCTGCGCCACGCCCCCGGCTGCACCGCCCGCGTCGAGGTCGCCTACGTCCTCGGCGGGTTGGGCCTGCGCGTCGTCAACGGCCCGCCCACCCAGGCCGTACGCCCCTCGCCGGGGGTGGGCCACGGGCTGCTCGGGATGCGGGAACGCGTGGCGATGCTGAACGGGGAGATGACGGCCGGAGCGGTCGAGGAGGACGGGGGCTATGAGGTCGCGGTCTTCATCCCGGCCGCCTCCGATCCGGCCGCTCCGGCCGCGGATGCGTCCGGACGGGATGCGTCCGGACGGGATGCGTCCGGACCGGGGACGTCCGCACCTGACGCACTCGGACGGAAGGCGGCCGCACCTGACGCACCCGGACCGATGGCGGCGGCGCCGAAGAGAATGCCGGGCCCGGTCTCGGAGGGGGAGACGATGAAGCCATGACCACCGACGTCCCCTCCGCCCCCATCCGCGTGCTGATCGCCGACGACCAGATGATGGTCCGCGAGGGCTTCTCCGTGCTGCTGAACGCCCAGCCCGATATCGAGGTCGTCGGCGAGGCGGTCGACGGGCGCGAGGCCATCGCCCAGGTGGCCACCCTGCGGCCCGATGTGGTCCTGATGGACATCCGGATGCCGGAGGTCAACGGCCTGGAGGCCACCCGCGAGATCGTCGCGGCGGACGCGGACGCCAAAGTCCTCGTCCTGACCACCTTCGACCTCGACGAGTACGTCTACCAGGCGTTGCGCGCCGGAGCGAGCGGCTTCCTGCTCAAGGACGCCTCCGCGCGTCAGCTCGGTGAGGCGGTCCGTGTCGTCGCGGCGGGCGAGGCGCTGCTGGCCCCGACCGTGACCAAGCGTCTGATCACCACGTTCTCGAGGATCGGCGAGACGACGGGGATCGGCGCCCCGCAGCCCTCCGCGCGGGGGCGGGTGGCCGAGCTGACCGACCGGGAGAACGAGGTC
This sequence comes from Streptomyces hygroscopicus subsp. hygroscopicus, assembly GCF_001553455.1. GTDB lineage: Bacteria > Actinomycetota > Actinomycetes > Streptomycetales > Streptomycetaceae > Streptomyces > Streptomyces hygroscopicus. Next base: position 4,828 of record NZ_BBOX01000011.1, on the reverse strand, counting down.
CTGATGCTGGTCGCCCAGGGCTGTTCCAACGCCGAGATCGCCGAGCGGCTGATCGTCGCCGAGTCGACGGTGAAGACGCATGTCAGCCGGATCCTGGTGAAACTGGGGCTGCGCGACCGCACCCAGGCGGCGGTGTTCGCCTACGAGGTCCGTCTGGTGACCCCTGGAGGCTGAGCGGGCCCGGCGGTACCGTCCGGGGACGAGCGGTACCCCCCGGGGACGTCCGGGGACGAGCGGTACCCCCCGGGGACGAGCGGTACCGTCCAGGGATGAGCAGCACTGCCGAGGTTCCTGCCTTCGACCCGTGGCGGCCGTCGTTCGTCGCGGACCCGTATCCGGCGTACGCCGCGCTGCGCGAGCGCGGCCGGGCGCACTGGTTCGAGCCCACCCGCCAGTGGCTGATCCCGCGTCATGCGGATGTCAGCGCGCTGCTGCGGGACCGCAGGCTGGGCCGCACCTATCGGCACCGCTTCAGCCATGAGGAGTTCGGCCGCACCGCGCCGCCGCCCGAGCACGAGCCGTTCCACACCCTCAACGACCACGGCATGCTCGAGCTCGAACCGCCGGACCACACCCGGCTGCGCCGGCTGGTCTCCAAGGCGTTCACCCCGCGGACGGTGGAGGCGCTGGTGCCGACGATCCGGCGGCTGGCGGACGAACTCGCCGACTCCCTGGTCGCCTCGGGCGGCGGCGATCTCATCGCGACGGTCGCCGAACCGCTGCCGGTCGCCGTCATCGCCGAGATGCTCGGCATTCCGCCGGCCGACCGCCCGGCCCTGCGGCCCTGGTCGGCGGAGATCTGCGGGATGTACGAGCTGAACCCGGGCGAGGAGACGGCCCGCCGCGCCGTGCGCGCGTCCCTCGACTTCTCCGCCTATCTGCGCGAGCTGATCCGAGCGCGCCGCAAGGCCCCGGGGGACGATCTGATCAGCGGGCTCATCGCCGCGTACGACGAGGGCGACCGGCTCACCGAGCAGGAGATGATCTCCACCTGTGTGCTGCTGCTCAACGCGGGCCACGAGGCCACCGTCAACTCCACCGGCAACGGCTGGTGGGCGCTCTTCCGCCACCCCGAGCAGCTCGCCCTGCTCCGTGCCGACCCGGACGCGCTGCTGCCCACCGCCGTGGACGAACTGCTGCGCTTCGACACCCCGCTCCAGCTCTTCGAACGGTGGGTGCTGGAGGACATCGAGGTCGGCGGCACGGTCATCCCGCGCGGCAGCGAGGTCGCGCTGCTCTTCGGGTCGGCCAACCGCGATCCGGCCCGCTTCGACCGTCCCGACACGCTCGACCTCTCCCGCACCGACAACCCCCATGTCAGCTTCGGCGCCGGTATCCACTACTGCCTCGGCGCCCCGCTGGCCCGGCTGGAGCTCATCGCCTCCTTCGGCGCCCTGCTCCGCAAGGCGCCCGGCCTGCGGCCGGCCGGGGAGCCGGAGCGGCGCGAGAACTTCGTCATCCGCGGGCTGCGGGAGCTGAGGGTCGAACTCTGAGCGGAGACGGACGCGCCCCCTGTTGTCCACAGCCTGTGGACAACAGGGGGCGCGCGCCGGGACGTGGCGGGTCGGCGGGGGTCAGCCGCCGATGTCACGGCGGCGCAGACCCACCAGGCCGCCGGCGGCCGCTACCACCGAGAGGAGCAGCAGCCACAGGAAGGGCGCGGCCGTCACCTCGTCGCCCGGCAGCTTCGGCAGGTGGCTGAAGGGTGAGGTGTCCATGACGGGCTGGGAGAACTTGAGCGCCGGGCCCATCCAGCCCACGGCCACCACCCAGCCGACCAGTCCCCAGGCCGCGGCCGAGTACTTCGGCAACACGCCCACCAGGAGCAGCGTCAGGCTGGTGACCACCCACAGCGCCGGGAGCTGGGAGAGGGTGGCGCCCAGGGCGCGCGGGAGCTGATCGGCCACGTCGCCCGCGGCGATGCCGTAGCCCAGGCCCAGCGCCAGACCACCGACGGCGAGCACGGCGACCGGGCCGAGGTAGGCGATGACCAGATGGCTCCCGGCCCAGCGCAGCCGGCTGACGGCGTTGGACAGCAGGGGCTCGGCGCGCTGGTCGGTCTCCTCGCTGCGCAGCCGCAGCACGGAGCTGACGGTGTGGACGGTGAGGATGGTGCCGAGGACGCCGACCATGGCGGCCAGGAAGGCGTCGCTGAGCCCCTGCGCGCCGCCCATCCGCTGGATGATCTCGCGGGTCTGGTCGCTGTCGCCGAGGAAGTCGTCGGCGCCGTCGGAGATGCTGCCGAAAATGGCCCCCGAGAAGACGAAGCCCGCGGCCCAGCCGAGCAGGGCGCCGCGCTGAAGCCGCCAGCCCAGGCCGTAGACGCCGGTCAGCAGCGGGCCGGCGGCCGCGGGGCCGGGACGGCTGGCGTAGAAGCTGGCGCCCACGTCGCGACGGCCCGCGAGGGAGTACGCGAGGGTGATCGAGGCGCCGGCGAGCACGGCGATCAGCAGCAGCGGCCACCAGCGCTCGTCCGCGTACGGCCGGGCGTACTCGGCCCAGCCCAGCGGCGAGAGCCAGACCAGAACGTGGCCGGAGCCCTTGCTGCCGTCCTCGGCGGCGTCGCCCGCCATGCGCAGCACGAAGGCGACGCCGACCGCGGCGGAGCTGAGGCCCCGGGCCAGCCGGGTGTTCTCGGTGAGCTGGGCGGCGACGGCCGCCAGACCGCCGAAGGCCATCCCGGACAGGCCGACGGCGAGGCCGAGGGCGAGCGCACCGGTGCCGCCCTGGCTCGCGAGGCCGCCCGCGATGAGCAGGGTCACCGCGCCGTTGGCGATGCCCACGGTGAGCAGGGCCGCGGTGAGACCGGCGCGGCGGCCCACCATACCGGCGGAGAGCGCCTCCTGACGGCCGGTCTCCTCCTCCTCGCGGGTGTGCCGGAGCACGATGAGCAGGCTCATGATCGCGGCGAACACCGTCAGGAAGGCACCCACGCGCCAGACGGTGAGCGCGCCGAGCGAATCGTCGAAGGCGGCGCCGAACAGGGCTCGTGTCGAGCCGTTCCCGTTCATGTCGTGGACGAGATCGGCGCGCTGCTCAGGGGTTTCGTACGTGCTCTTCAGACGGCCGACGGTGCTGCTGGCCGTCAGCCCCAGGCACAGCACCCACACCGGCATCATGATCCGGTCGCGCCGTAGCGCGAGCCGCAGCAGCGTGCCGGTGCCGGCCAGATCGCGGGCCGATCCGCGGGCGCGGGGGGAGACCCGGGCGTCGGCTACGGCGGTCATCGGGTGATCGCCTCGGCTTCCGTGCGCGTGACGTCGTCCTGGTAGTGGCGGAGGAAGAGCTCTTCCAGGGTGGGCGGCGTGGAGAGCAGGCTGCGCACCCCCGCTTCGGTGAGCTGCCGCAGCACGGCGTCGAGCTTGTCGGTGTCGACCTGGAGCTTGACCCTCCGGTCCTGGATGTCCACATCGTGCACCCCGGGGAGGGCGGACAGGCCACGCGGCTCCCCGGCGAGCTCGGCGGTCACCGACGTACGCGTCAGATGGCGCAGCTCGGCGAGTGAACCGGACTCCACCCGCCTTCCCTTGCGGATGATGCTGACCCTCCGGCACAGCGCCTCGACCTCGCTGAGGATGTGGCTGGAGAGCAGCACCGTACGACCGCGGTCGCGCTCCTCGGTGACGCACTCGCGGAAGACCTCCTCCATGAGCGGGTCGAGCCCGGAGGTCGGCTCGTCGAGGATCAGCAGCTCCACTTCGGATGCGAACGCGGCGACCAGGGCGACCTTCTGACGGTTTCCCTTGGAGTAGGTACGGCCCTTCTTGGTGGGGTCGAGCTCGAACCGCTCCAGGAGCTCGGCGCGGCGTGCGGTGTCCAGGCCGCCGCGCAGCCGCCCGTAGAGGTCGATGACCTCGCCACCGCTCAGGTTGCGCCACAGGGTGACGTCTCCGGGGACGTACGCGATGTGGCGGTGGAGGTCGACCGCGTCGTGCCAGGGGTCCTTGCCGAGCATCTGCACCGCTCCGGAGTCGGCGCGGAGCAGGCCCAGGAGAACCCGGATGGTGGTGGACTTCCCGGCGCCGTTGGGCCCGAGGAAGCCATGGACCTCGCCTGCCTCGACTTCGAGGTCGAGGCCGTCCAACGCGTGGGTCCGGCCGAAGGACTTGTGGAGGCCGGACACGGAGATTGCCGTTTTCATGATTCCGAAGCTACGCTACTTTCACAAAATTGTGAAGTTAAGGAACCATATAAACTTATGATGATGTGACGAAGAGAGGAGATGATGAAGCGGTGAGGGAGACGACCGAACCGGAGAGCGCGCCCGGTGGTGAGCGTGACGAGGCGGCGGTGTCCAGGTTCGTCGAGCGGTTCGCGGCCGATCTGGCCGAGGCCGGGATGCAGCGCATGGCCGCGCGGGTCTTCGCCGCGCTCCTCGTCTCCGACTCCGGGGCCCTCTCCTCCGCCGAACTGGCCGAGCGGCTGCGGATCAGCCCGGCCGCCGTCTCGGGCGCGATCCGCTATCTGTCCCAGGTGGACATGGTGGTGCGGGAGCGCGAGCCGGGCTCTCGCCGCGATCGCTACCGGCTCTTCAACGAGGTCTGGTACGAGACCCTGACCCGCCGCGACCAGATGCTCTCCCGCTGGGAGAGCACCATGCGGGACGGCGCGAAGGTGCTCGGCCCCGGCACCCCGGCGGGGCAGCGGATCACCGAGACCGCCGACTTCTTCGAGTGGATCCAGCAGGAGCTTCCCAGGATGCTGGAGCGCTGGCGCCACCATCAGGCCGAGCGGCGTGCGGCGGAGGCACGCACGGCGGAGGCGGGGTAGCGGGCCCAGCCGGGGCGCGGTGGCGGGCCGGGCGCGGCGCGAGCGCGGGGCCCGGCGC
>NZ_BBOX01000010.1 GCF_001553455.1 Streptomyces hygroscopicus subsp. hygroscopicus | reverse complement strand
AACGGCCGAGGAACACCTGGCCACCGAGGCGTTCCCGCGCGGTCCCCAGCCCACCGGTCCGAGCCGTTGCCATCACATGACCGGGGTCTACGCCTTGCGGGCGAGGAGCTGGACCTCCTGGAACTGCCGCTGGTCGGTGGGGATCGGTTCGATCACCGTGCGGGCCGCCTCGGCCAGGCCGTGGTCACGCAGGAGCGCGGCGAAACGGTCGGGGCACCAGCGGTAGGCCGTTACCACCGCGTGGTCGTAGGCCCGCGTCTCGTGGTGGGGGCCGTCAGTGGCGGGAAAACTGATCAACAGGTGCCCGCCGGGAGCCAGGACCCGGGCGATCTCGGCCAGGACGGCGGGAACGTCCCGCGGCGGGGTGTGGATGACGGACCACCGCGAGAGCACCCCGCCCAGCGCGCCGTCCTCGATGTCCAGCGCGGCCATCGAGCCGACCTCGAACCGAAGCCCGGGGTTCGCCTCGCGAGCCAGCTCGACCATCACCGGGGAGGCATCGACACCGAAGGCGTTCAGGCCCAACCCGTGCAGATGAGCGGTGACGTACCCCGGCCCGCAGCCGAGGTCTGCGACCTCGCCGTCACCGTCCGCCCGCACCAGCTCCGCGAAGGCGCTCAGGAGGGCGCGTTCCAGGGGACGGTCGCGCAGGGAGTCGCTGAACAGCTGCGCGTAGGTGGACGCGATGGCGTCGTAGGACTCACGGGTGGCACGCACGGTCTGCGGTTCGGTCACCCGGAGACCGTAGCGGGTGGAAGACGCACGCACTGCGAGAACGTCCGGCGGAGGGCCTGTGGGGCCGGTCACACGCGGAGCGGATGGCCATGTCGGCGCGATTCCACCAGGACGCCGGCCCGTCCATCGAGCGCACCCGCCGTCGCCCCCGGCCCGGCGACGGCCATGGGCCCGATGCCGTCGCCGCGGCCCTGGTCAACCCGGACGACGCGCACGTCCGCTACGGCGATGGCCGCACCCGCGGAGGACGGCGGACCGCGGTCATTCCGCCAGGCGGGCGCCGCGGCGCCAGATGGCGCGGGTGTTGAGAGTGTCGCTGATGTCGCTGGTCGGGTCGCCGTCGACCAGCAGCAGGTCGGCGCGGAGTCCCTCGGCGATGCGGCCCCGGTCGCTGAGGCGGAAGCGGCGGGCGGTGGTCGCCGTGGCCGCGCGCAGGGCCCGTGCGGGCGTGAGGCCGGCGGCCACGAGGTACTGCAGTTCGTGGTGCAGGCTCGCTCCGTGCGCCAGGCCCCCGAAGAAGGTCTCGGGCATGGAAACGTCGGTGCCGGCCAGCACGTCGACACCGGCGGCGTCCAGAGCGCGCACGGTGTCGTACACGTCGTCGAGCCTGCCCTGCGGGTAGCGGTTGTAGCTGGCGCGCAGGGTCTGGTCCCACGCGCTGTCCAGGCGTGCGGCGACCCGGGGGTCGTCGGCGAGTTCGCTGCCGGTGATCCCCATCATCGAGGCGTTGAGGGTGATGCAGGGAACCACGAACATGCCCGCGTCCTTGATGAGGCCGATGATCTCGGCGGTGTGCGGCTGGTCCATGAACACGTGGACGACGCCGTCGATACCGGCTTCGGCGGCCATCCTGGTGGCCTCCACGGTCAGCGCGTGGGCCACGGTGAGGGCCCCGTACTTCTTGGCTTCCGCCACACCGGCGTTCACGGTGGCCTGGTCGAGCGACGGCAGCCCGGGGTGTCCCTCCACAGTGCCGTCGTCGATCATGAACTTGATGAAGTCGGATCCCCGGGCGAGGAGTTGGGGGACGAAGGCGGCCGCTTCCTCCGGCGTGGTGGAGAACGGCATCAGGGGCATCACCGGGGGGAGTTCCCACTTCGGCCGGAATCCCTCGGGCATCAGCTCACTCGGGTGACCGCCGGGCGGGGTGATGCCGAAGCCGGCGGAACGCACGTCGGCCACGGTGTCGTCCTCGGTGATGTGCGCCCGGTTCTCCCGGGTGTGCATCCCCTGCATCTCCAGTTCGGTCGTCACCCCGAACCGCAGGGCGAGTGCCAGGGAACCCGGGGCGGAGTGAACATGTGCGTCGATGAGTCCCGGCAGCAGGGTGGCGCCGCTGCCATCGACGATCTCACTGTCCCGGGGGGCGTCGCCACCGACACGGGCGATCCTCCCGCCGTCGATGACCACGGTCCGCACGCCGACCGTCTTCTCCCCGTCGAAGACCCGGGCGTTGGTGATAGCGGTGAGTGCCATGAGCGGCCCGCCTCGTTTCTTGCTCGCCAGTATTTGCATACCGGATGCTATGCACTTGCCAGAGGGTATGCAAATGTCCGGGCGCGGGCTAGACTCGGGCACATGAGCAGCGCGTCTTCCTCCGAGCAGCCCCCCGACGACCGCGCGCTGGACCAGATCGGCCCGGCGCTGTCCCGTCTGCGGCGACGCGCGCCCGCTTCGAGCAAGGACCTCTCCCGCAACCTCGTACTCAATGTGATCGCCGATGCGCCGGGCGAGCTGACCGTCGGTGGCCTCGCCGCCGAGATGGGCGTCGCCCAGCCGGTGGCCAGCCGGACCGTCGCCGCGTGCATAGCCGACGGGTTGCTGCGCCGTACGGCGTCCCAGTTCGATGGACGCCGTACGGTGCTCGAACTCACCGAGCACGGCGAGGCCGAACGCAACCGCTTTGCCGCTGAGCAGCGAAAGGCGTTCCAGGAGATCACCGCTGCCTGGTCACCGGAGGAGCGGGTTCAGTTCGCACGCCTGTTGGTCCGATACGGCGCCGACGCCACCGCGTGGTCCAGGAAACAGGCCACCAGGCGCGACTGAGCGCGGCGACCGCCCTGGTCTGAGGGTGCGTCAGGCCCCGGGCACGCGAAGCGGCTTCGCGGTGCGCGGGCTCGCCGTCGCTGTCGGTCAGGCGGGTGCGGGGCCCGTCGTCCCGCGTTGCACGAAGTGGGCCGTCGCAGACCAGCGCTCGGCGGCGGGCCGGCCGTCGATGTGGTCCAGGGCGGCTTCCGCGACCAGTACGCCGTAGCGGTGTACGTCGACGGTCATGGTCGTCAGCGGGGGCGAGGCCAGCCGGCAGAGAGTGGAGTCGTCCCAGGCGATCAGTGACAGATCGGCGGGGACCTCCAGGCCCAGGTCCTTGGCCGTGGCCAGTCCGGCGACCGCCATCACGTCGTTGTCGTAGAGGATCGCCGTGGGCCGGGGGTTCCGCTTGAGCAGTTCGGCGGTGAGCCGGGCCCCGGACTCGGCCGTGTAGTCGCCGTCGACGACCACCGCCTCGATGCCCGCCTCCCGGCACTCCTCCTGCTGAGCCGCGGTACGGGCCTGGGTGTGCAGCAGGGACCGCGGTCCCGCGACACGAGCGATGACGCGGTGTCCGAGTTCCGCCAGCCGGGCCATGGCGTCGCGGACCGGGCCGCGGTCGTCGGTGCGCACGGTCGGCAGGCCGGGGTCGTCCCGCCAGGTGCCGACGAGGACCGCCGGCAGACCCAGCTCCCGCAGAACGGCCGGCCTTCGGTCGCCCTCGGTGAGGTTGACCACGACCACCGCGTCGACCAGACCTCCCTCCGTCCACCGGCGATACGCGGCGATCTCCTCCTCGTACGTCGGGACGACGTGGAGCAGCACCGACATATCGCGCGCCACCAGGCTCTCCTCCATCCCGGCGATGAACTCCATGAAGAACGGTTCCGCGCCCAGCAGGCGGGTCGAGCGCGCGAGGACGAGGCCCAGGGCGCCCGGCTCGGCACGGTCGCGGTGGGCAGGTGTCATCTGATCTCCGGTGTGGCGTGGCAGAGCGCGCACAGATACGGTGGGCCGTCCGGCCTCACCCTCCGGCCCGGCGGTCCCCGGTTTCCCGTCCGGCCGGATCACCAGGTCCGGTACGAGGTCGTCCGCGCGCCCCGGCCGGAACAGCCGGCGCAGGGCAGAGGCCATACGGCCCTAACGGTGCCCCCGCCGGGGACGGCAGCATGGACCGATGTTCCACAACGAAGGCTTTCACGTACTCGATCGGCAGGAGTGCCTGCGCCGGCTGGCCAAGGTGCCGGTCGGTCGCGTCGTGTACACGCGGCAGGCGCTGCCCGCGGTGCTCCCGGTCAACTTCTCCCTGGACGCGGACTCCTCCGTGCTCCTGCGCACCTCGGCCGGCTCAGGTCTCGTCCACGCCATCGACGGGGTCGTGGTGGCCTTCGAGGCCGACGACTTCGACGCCGCGGCCCGCTCCGGGTGGAGCGTCGTCGTCACCGGCCGGGCGGCCGTGGTCACCGACCCCGCCGAACTCGAACGCCTCTCCCGGGTCGGCCCACGCTCCTGGGTGGTCACGCGCGATGACGTCCTCGTCCGCGTCGAGTCCGAGATGGTCACCGGCCGGGAGGTCACCGGCGCGCACGGCGCGGCCTGACCGCGCCGCGACGGGCAACCGCCCTGAAGGGCACTCACCTCACGGAGCCGGGGCCACCCACCGCCGCTCACGGCGATTCGGCCGCGGCCTGTCCGCGGGCCCGGGGCGTGCGGCCGCCGTCCGGCCCGTAGCCGAAGCGGATCAGCAGTTGGGGATGGCAGCCCCGGCGCGGGTGGCCGATGGCCGCGCGCAGGTCCGGCCATTCCATCGCCTGGTGAAGGAGCGAGGTGCGGACGCCGTGCGCCGTTGCCGTCAACAGCACGTGCTGCAGGGCCTGGCCCGCGGAGAGCCAGTCCTTCCTGCGGTCGTGTGAGGTCCACAACAAGGCGACCTGGGCGTGGCGTTCGAAACGCAGGGCGGGCGGATGCAGTGTGGGGAACGGGCCGGTGAAGTCCCGCATCGGCATGCGTCCGGCCGCGTCCTGCGGGCCGAGGGCCGTGACCGGGATGCCGTACGGCCTGTCCGACCCCGGTGCCGTGATCCAGGCGCGTGCTTCGGCGGTGCGCGACGAGTTGGCGTGGTTGCGGGCCTCGGCGACGGCGGTCAGGTGCAGCAGCCGCCGGGTCCCGGCGATGTCCGGCAGACACAGGCGCGCGCCCTCGGTGCGCGCCGCCTCCGACATTTCCGTCACCACCGGGTCGGGCACCGGGCGGCCGGTGAACGGCATGCGGCTGGTGTGCCGCCGGGCGATGGCGTCGTACAGGTCCAGCCTCCGCCGGGGGTGGTCGTGCGGACCGATGGGGCCGGCGAGCCGCACGACGGCTATCAGATCGGGCTCGCTCGGGTCGGGGAGCAGCCGCACCTCCGGGTGGTGTCGCAGGTGCAGGGCGGCGGCTTTGAGGTTGAACACGGCCGCGCCCATGGACAGGTGCTGTGCGCGGCCGTCGGGGTCGGCCATCGGCAGCGACCGTTCCCGCACCGCACGGACCTCCAGCGCGTGGTTGTCGGGGTTCACCCGGAAGCGCCAGGGCTGTGTGTTGTGGATGGACGGCGCCGCCACGGCCGCGGCGAGCAGCGTCTCCAGGGCGGTCGCGTCCAGGGAGGGGGTGAACACCATGCTTCCTCGCTTCCTCTCTCGTTCGAGATCACCGGCGCCTGTCGGCTTGCCAGGACCCGGGGGCGCCGACTTCATGGGGCGGGCAGGGCGGTGGCGAGCAGGACGACGCCCGGGGAACCGGCCGGCGAGCCGACGGCAAGCGCCCGGGCCAGTGCGGGGCGTCCCTCGGCGTATGCGACGCCATGGCCGGCGGCGGCGGGCATGACCAGGGCGAACAGCCCGAGCTTGGTCGCCAGGGCGCGCCCGTAGCCGGGGTCGGTGAGCGAGGCCCAGGTGACGCCGGTGTGCCAGGCCATGGCCCAGCCGGTGCCGAGGTGGAGGGGCAGGAACACCGCCCCGGTCAGCAGTCCGAAGCGACGTCCCGCCCCGGCCGCGAAGGTGTCCCCGGCAACCGCGGACAGCATCCGCCGAGCCACCGGCAGGACCACCAGCGACAGGACCAGCTGTCCGCCCACCCACACCACCGCACCGGTCACATGGCAGGAAGCGCACCAGGGACCACAGGCCGACGGCGTCCACTGCTCGCTCACCTCCACCATGCCCCTGGCCCCGGACGCGGCGTGGCGCATCTCGTGGCCGAACGAAGGCAAGGAGTGGGGGCCGGTCGCGGGATACGTGGTCTGGGCGCATCCCCCTCGGGCAGGGGCCGAGTCCAGCACCTGCGAGCCGCCGGACCGGCCGGGCCCGGACGGATAACCGCCCTCCTTGTCGACGGTCGGTGCGCGGTGTGCGTCCGGCCGCCCGGGAGTCAGGGCGGACGTGGCGGGCGGCCGGACGCTGACCGGTCCGGCCCGCGTGCGGCGCCCGCCACGGGGAACGGCGGTGGAGACGGCCGAACGGGCGCTCGGTGCGGTCGTACACGGGATACCTCCGGATCGGTCGGCACCCAGCGTCCGGCATCGGGCGGTCTCGGCGCGGCGGCCAATGAGCCCGTCCATCGGGGCCAACGGTCCTTCGTCCCACGGCCGCCTGGGGCTGAACGGGTTGGTGCGGCCGCCGCCATGGCCGGGGACGGCGGCGGCCGCGGCCGGATCGCCGGACGGCCGAGCCGTGGCCGCCGGACCGCGAGGACCGGCCTCACCGTGCCGCGGCGGTCGGCGCCCCGGGCCGGACGGCCTCCGGGCATCGCCCACCAGGCCCTGATCGCGGCTCCGGAGCGGGCCGAAGCGGACTTCCGGACGGGAACGTTCGGCCCCGGGCTCGGAGCGGGCCCGGCGCCTAGCGTTCATGACCATGGAGGACGACAAGAGTGCCCGCCCGCCGCAGCGGCGCGCGGGCGGGGGCCCCGAGGAGCTGGAGCGGACGTACGTCGAGACGTTCGACCTGCGCCGCAGGAGCATCAGCCCAGCGCGTCCATCACGGCGGTGACATAGGCGTCCAGCCGCTCCTCCACGGCGCGCGTCGTCAGCTCTGGCCTCCCCGCCTTCCGCCATGCCTGCGCCACCCACCGCACTTCTTCCGAGGCGGCCAGCGCGTCCCGCACCTGCCAGTACAGCCGCTCGCCGGCGGCCGCGGCCAGCACCCCGCCGGCCTCCTCATACGCCTCGGTGAACCGCAGACCCCACGCCGGGCCGTGCAGCAGCGCGAGATTGACGGAGCAGTGCGCCACATCGAGATCCGCCGGGCCCCAGGAGGCAGCCGCCCAGTCGACGACGCCGGTGATCCGCGTACCCGCCGACCCTGACGGCGGCACGTCGAACAGCACGTTGCCGGGTTGGAAGTCCCGGTGCAGGAACCGCCCTTCGTAGGGCGGCGCGGGCTCTCGGATCACGTCGATCGCCGCGGCCCATGCCGCCGCGTCGGCGCCCTTCGGAACCACGACGGTGTCGGCGGTCGTCAACGCCACGTACTCCCGGGGCCGCTCGGCGGGTCGCAACGCGTGGATCGCCACGAGTTGACGGGCCAGCAGAGGGACTCGCGTCTCCACCCCCTCATCGCCCAGGACCGTCCGGCCCGCCAGATGGGTCATCAGCAGCGACGGATACTCGCACTGCGCGGCGGTCGGATCCACCGCGACCAGTCCAGGAGCCGGCACGCCGGTCCCGGTGACCAGGGTCAGGGCACCGGCCTCGCGGTTCAGCCCATCCTCGGCGCGCTCCACGTAGAACGGGTCGACGAAGCTCCGCAGCACCAGGTCACGGGTGGCTCCGTCCCACGTGCCGACGGTCAGCCTCCGCATTTCGGCGGTGATGCCGCCGTGCAGCACCTCGGTTCGGACGACCTGTTCGCCGGTCTCCAGGTGCCGGTTCACCCAGGCCAGTGTCAACGGCCGGACGGCCCCCGCCTCGTCGTGGTTGGTCACCGTGCCACCTCATCATCCGGACGGCTGCGACATTACCGATCCAGGGGACCACATGCCTCCCCACCCATGAACCCTCCCGGTTGGAGGCGACGTTGACGATCGCACCGCCTCCCGAGGAGGAAGTGGGCCCAGCTGTCGCAGTGGACGGGAATCACCCGGCGGGCGCCGAAGGTCCGGGCCGCGTCGGCGGCCTGCGCGCTGCCGAGGCGATCAGCGCACCGTCGAAGAGGGGCCGCGGCTACCGATACCGTGTCCCGGGATAATGAGGGCGATCACTACAGCCACGCATCTCCCTGGGGGGACCCTTATGACACCCAGCCGCCGGCTGACCGCCGTCCTGAGCGCGCTGCTCGGCACGGTACTGCTGCTGGCCGCGCCCACATCGGCGATCGCGGCCCAGCAGCCCACGGCGCGAGGACAGATGGTCAACACCACCGCCGACACCGCTCTGTCCCACACCCCGCACGCCCACAAGCACACGAGCGCCACCCACCGCCACTCCACGGCCCAGCCCGTCCGGAGCGTGTCGGTGAGCAAGGAGAAGCCCAAGAAGGAGGGCAAGAAGAAGCGCGGGTTCTTCAAGAAGCTGGGCATTTTCCTGATCGTGCTCCTGATCGTCTTCATCGTCATCGTGGCGCTGGTGATCTGGCTGATCGTCCACTTCGTACGGAAGGCGTTCCGCCGCCGCCGCTGACACACCAGGCGTTCCGAAGGGCCGGCGCACGCGGTGGCGTCGGCCCTCGGCGTTCCGGTGGCCGACGTCCCGTTCCACCTCCGCCACCGAGCCGGGCAACGCCCAGGACGCGGCCCGTCACCACGGAGCGGACCGGTCCGGCGCCGGGGCCATGGACTTCCGGCCGGGCCGGCCGGGCTGGCCGGGCTGGCCGGGCTGGCCGGGCTGGCCGGGCTGGCCGGGCTGCTCGAGACCGTGCGGGCGAGGGGGGAACACGGAGCGAGCAGTGCGCGCGCTGCCGCCACCTGGGCGCCGCGCCCATCGGCTCCCCGCTCTCCACGGCCGCGACCGGGCCTGGTCGCGGGCTCGGCCGGACCGCCGCCCGGGTGGGCACTCACGCGGTCGTGGCCGACGGTGCCGCTCAGGCGCCCGGCCCGCCGTGGTACAGCCGTACCGGGAGCCCGCCGACCCGGGCTCCGCGGCGCAGCACATCGCGGAGCATGGCGGGGGTCAGGGTGCGGGTGGACATGTTGCGCTGGCTGGGGTGGTAGCCGCCGACCAGGTGCAGCGGCCGTCCGCCGCCGGAATGGGCGAGCAGGACCTCGGCTCCGTGTCCGAAGACCGGGCGCGGGCGAGGCTGCTGCCATCCCGCGTCCGTGAGCACCGGCAACAGCGCCTGCCAGGCGAACGCGCCGAGCACCACGATCGCCCGCAGGGCGGGCCGCAGCAGTTCCAGTTCGCGGGCGAGCCACGGCCGGCAGGTGTCCCGCTCACCGGTGGTGGGCCGGTTGCCGGGCGGGGCACAGTGCACCGGCACCGTGATCCGCACCCCGTACAGCTCCAGCCGGTCGCCCCGGTGGGTGGCAGTGGGCTGAGAGGCCAGCCCGAGGTCGTACAGGGCGGCGTACAGCGCGTCGCCCGAGGGGTCACCGGTGAAGATGCGCCCGGTGCGGTTCCCGCCGTGCGCGGCCGGGGCCAGGCCGACGATCCCCAGCGGTGCGTCCGCCGGGCCGAATCCGGGCACCGGCCGCGCCCAGTACTCCCAGTCCCGAAACGCCCTGCGCTTGACCCGGGCGGCTTCCTCCCGCCAGGCCACCAGGCGCGGGCAGGCCCGGCAGGTGGCGATCGCCGCGTCGAGTCCGTCCAGCGAGCCGGCTCGGGGAGCGGTGCGCGCGGGGAAATCAGGCTTCTGTGTCGTCCGGCGGCTGCTGCGCATGCTCGGCCTCCTCCTCGCCATGGTCGCACCGGGCGGTGGCCGGGTGCTCCCGGCCGCGGTCCGATCGGCTCGCGCGGGGGTTCGCCGATAGAGTGGGCGCGGCAGGACACGTCCGTATGCGGTGCGGTACGCGCCGTCCACCGGCCCCGGGCCGGGGCGGCCGATCTGGTTCGGAGGGTGCCGTCATGGTCAGGCAGATCACCTACCGGCGGGTCTATGAAGAGTCCTCTCCGGCCGACGGCAAGCGTGTCCTGGTCGATCGGGTCTGGCCGCGGGGCATGCGCAAGGAGGACGCTCACCTGGACGAGTGGCTGCGCGATATCGCCCCGTCCAGCGATCTGCACACGTGGTACGCGCACGAGCCCAGCCGTTTCACCGAGTTCCGCCGCCGCTACCCGGCCGAACTGCGCGATGCCGGACACCGGCAGGCCGCGGAGCATCTGCGGGACCTCGCCGCGCACGACAGGCTCACGCTGCTGACCGCCACCCGGGACGTGGACCGCAGTCAGGCCGCTGTCCTGGCCGAATGGCTGGCCGGGAAGCAGTGACCGGCGCATCGGACCCGCACCGCGTGTGATGCGCCCCGAATCGCCGAGGACGGCCGCGGTGACACTGCTGACGTTCGGACACGGCACCGCGGGGCGCGAACGGCTGGCCGCGCTGCTGCACGGCGCCGGTGTACGGGCCGTCGTCGATGTACGGACCGCGCCCGGCAGCCGGCACAACCCGGACGCGGGCCGTGGAGCACTGCCGCGGTGGCTGCCGGAGGAGGGGATCGACTACCGGTGGGAGCAGCGGCTGGGCGGCTTCCGGAAAGTGGTTCCGGACTCCCCTGACGTCTTCTGGGAAAACGCTTCTTTCCGGGGATACGCGGGCTACACCCGCCACCCGGACTTCCTGGCGGCCATGGAGGAGTTGCTGCGGCAGGCGGCCGACGTCCGTACCGCCGTGATGTGCGCCGAGTCCGTGTGGTGGCGCTGCCACCGTCGGATCATCGCCGACTTCGCGGTCCTGGCGCGGCACGCCCGCGTGTGGCACGTGGCCCATGACGGCCGGCTCACTGAGCACCGTCCGACGGCGGGCGCCCGGCTGCGCGAGGACGGGCTGCTCGTCTACGACCGCGGGTGACCGCCGCCGGTGGCGGAGGAGGGCTCACCGAGGTCGGCCGGTCCAAGGCCCGGTGCGCCTGACGGTGGGCTTGGCGTGCCGTCGGGCTCGGGCGCGCCCCACCTCCGGGGTGGAGGTCACCGGCCCGGCTTCCGCGGGGTGCGGTACGGCGTGGCGCACTGACGCCGGAGCCCCCTCGCGCCCTGCCGGTCCTCATATGCTCGCCGCGCCTCCCGGTGGGACGGGATACGCCCGCGCGACGGGCCCCGCGGTAGCCCACGGCCCATGCCGCGCCGGCCTGGGCGGCGGCCTTTGCCGCCCTCCAGGCCGGCGACGCGTACGACGCAGCGGCCGCTACGGCCTCACCGCCGGCGTCCCGGCCGCCGGCGCCCTGCGCCCGCTGCGCGACCCGGACGCGCCGGAGCTGGACGAGGACGACGACAGCGCGGAATGGCCGCCCGAGGCCCTGCGGTGGTGGACCGGACCGACGCACGCGTCCTCACGGGCGGACCGTGAGGCCGTCCAGGGTGAGGTCGAGCAGGCGCTCCGCTTGCTGTCGGTGTTCGGCACCCGCCGAGGTGAGGGCGATGCCTTCCAGGGCAGCGCCGAGGTCGGTGGGCCGGATATCGGTGCGGATCGCCCCGGCGGCCGTGCAAGCGTCCATGAGTGAGGTAATGGCGGCCTGGATCATTTCCCGGCTGTGACCATAAGGATTGCTTCCCGTCGCGGCGATGGCGCGCAGGGCGTCGATCATGCCGTACTTGGCGGTGACGTAGTCCAGGAATAGGCGTGTCCACGCGCGCAGGGCCTCCACTGGCGGCTTCTGCGTGAGGAGAACGGGGGCGGCATCGCACAGGTGGGCCACCTCGTTGCGGTAGACCGCCTCGATCAGGGCCTCCCGGGTGGGGAAGTTGCGGTACAGGGTCGCACTGCCCACGCCCGCCTCCTTCGCGATGCGTTCAAGGTGCGCGTCCAGCCCCTCTGTCGTGAAGACGCGTACAGCGGCCGTAAGGATCTTCTCCCTGTTCCGCCGTGCGTCAGCCCGCAGCGGCCGAAGCGTTCCGTCGGTCATCAGTGCTCGCCATCCCCTCTTCGAAGCCCTCTCGAACTTGCTAACCGGATACGCCCCCACTTACTGTGGACTAACTGGGGACACCTCCGGTTTCACTGTAGGTCACCGCACTGACCTGCGCGCACCCCCAAGAAAGGAAGCCGATCATGTCGGGTATCCAGGGCAAAGTCGTCGCGATCACAGGTGCCAGCAGCGGCATCGGGGAGGCAACCGCGGCCTACCTCGCCGAAAAGGGCGCCCGGCTCGTGCTCGGAGCCCGGCGCGCGGACCGGCTGAACGCCGTCGTGGACGGCATCACGGCGAAGGGCGCCACCGCCACCGGCGTCATCGTCGACGTCACGCGCCGCGAAGACCTCCAGCGCCTGACGGACACGGCCCTCAACCAGTACGGTCGACTCGACGTCCTCGTCTCCAACGCGGGCACGATGGCCGTCTCGCCGTTCGACGACCTGCGCCAGGATGACTGGGACGCCATGGTCGCCACCCACATCACCGGCCTGCTCAACGGCATCGGGGCGGCTCTGCCCCTCTTCCGCCGGCAGCGCTTCGGCCAGTTCGTCAACGTCGGCTCCACCGCGGCCTACGTCGTCAAAACCCCCCAGGCGGTCTACGCGGCCACCAAAACGGCGGTGAAGGTGCTTACCGAGGGTCTGCGCCAGGAGTCGGGACCCGACCTGCGCGTCACCCTCGTCTCACCCGGCTTCACCCATACCGAAGGCATCGGCAAGGGAGCCAGCCCTGAAGCCGCGGCCGCGATGACCCGGCAGCGGGACGAGATCGCCATGCCGCCCTCGGCGGTTGCCTCCGCCATCGGCTACGCCATCGAACAACCCGACGGCGTCGATGTCAGCGAGATCGTCGTCCGCCCCACCGCGCAAGCCTGACAGCGGCGAGCCGGGCTACCCGAAACCGCCCCCCTGTCGGCGGCTGACCGTCGTCTGCGGACAGGTCGCCGACGCGTCCATGAACCCGTGCCATCCGGGGGTTCGCGGCGGCTCGAATCCCATCAGATCCGATGGTGATTGCAGACAGGGTTCGGTGACACATAGGGTCCGATCCTCCGTACGGAAGAGGCCCTCGGTGGCGAACCCGGTCTTCAAGCGGGTCTCGACCGACCAGCAGTCGACTGCCCAGGCAGAACCTGGCCCTTACCGAGGCCGGGATCGAGGACCCGGTCGTCTTCGAGGAGGACCCGGGCACCTCCAGTCGCCTCCACCCCTCCAGCGCCCGAGGTTCCGCGAACTGCTCACCTACGCGCGGCCGGGCGACACCGTGCACATCTCCGAGATGTTCCGCCTCGTGCGCGGCACCGGGCACATCCTCGACCTGCTCGACGTCCTCCACCGCGACCAGGTGGCGCTGCGGCCCGGCGTGCGGGGCACCGCGGACACCGCGAGGAACGTCGTCGCGGCAGTGGAAGCCGGCCTGGCCGGGCCCCTGACGCCGACAGTGGCGGGACGGGGCACGCCCTCTTTTCGCCCCGGTGGGCCGTTACGGCCACCGGGCACGGGGCACTCGCCACCCATGGCAATCACACAGGGCACGCACCGCCGGCGCGGCTCCGGCCGGGCGCCGGCGATCGGCATCGGTGTCGCGGCGGGTGTGACCGCCGCGGCCGGTCTCCTGCTCGGCCGCAAGGCGGCAACGATCAGCAAGATCGGCAAGGGGCACCCGCTCAAGCACCGCGCACTGGACCTGGCGGCCGGCGCGATGCAGCCGAAGTACCCGCTCGACGCGATGAGCACCTACCTCAACGGCTTTCACCTGTACGCCGACGACATGGGCCGGCAGGTGGAAGCCACGCACTTCTGCATCCATCTCCAGCACGACCTGCACCAGTGCGTGATCTTCGACCGCAACGCGCCCGACGCCCGTCTGATCGGCATCGAGTACATCATCAGCGAGGAGCGTTTCCGCGGCCTGCCCGAGGACGAGAAGCGGCTGTGGCACAGCCACCACTACGAGGTCAAGTCCGGCATCCTCACCGCTCCCGGCATCCCCGACATGGCCGAACACGCCTACTTCGAGGATCTTGTGACCACGTACGGGAAGACGTTCCACACCTGGCAGTACGACCGTGACGACTTCCCCTACGGGATTCCGCAGCTGATGATGGCGTTCACCGAGGACGGACAGGCCGCGGACGAGATGATCCGGGCCCGGGACGAGAGGCTCGGCATCTCGACGTCCCGCAAGCGGCAGAACCGGGCGGACGTGCCCATGCCGGAGGTGGCGGCGGGCGCCAATGCGTGGGAAAGCGGCCGGACGGTGCAGACGCGCCTCGAGGAGACGGACTTCGAGCGCTGACCGTTACGGCCGGGTCCGCGGCCACCGCTGCCACCCGAGGTGTTCGACGAGCTGTGCCCGTCCTCCCTGCTGCCTTTCCGCTTCGGTGACACATGGGCACCCATGGTCCTGCGCTGCCTGGACGACGGCCCGCGCAGATACTCCGCACTCCGCGTGCCACCGGGCCGTGTCATCCCGAAGGCGCTCGCCCGGTTGCTCCGCCGCTTGGAGCGCAACGGGTTCGTGTCACGCACGGTGCACGCCGCCCCGAAACTGCGGGTGGAGTACGCGCTGACACCGCTGGGCTGCGGCATGCTGGAGCCGCCGGCCGCCGCGTGCCGATGGGCGACCGAGCACTGGGACGAACTGCTCGACGCCCGTGAGGGCGGCGAGGGCGGGGGCTCCCCCATCGGCTGACTCGACCCTGCGTCGACCGCGTCGGAGGGCGGCACGACGCGTACCCGCCGTCGCGGAGAACGCGCCGTCGTGCCACGCACGAGGCGGAACATCTCGGAGATGGGCACGGTGTCGCCCGGCCGCGCCTACGCCGGCAGCGCGCGGAACTCCGGCTGCTGGAGCGGGTGACCGCAATCGCCCTGCCGATGACGTCCTCGCGGTGCCCAGGAAGCTGACTCCGCATCCCGGAGCCGTGCTGTGCGGCCACCATCAACCCCAGCGCCACCATGGTCCGATTGATCCCCGAGGCCGCATACGTAGCGTTCCGACTCGCTCGCCTCACTTTGCGGGCCTCGACGAAAGGGCACAGCCATGTCTTCGGCCATGTCTTCGGCCATGCGTAGGACGACGAACACCCCCGTGGCACGGCGGCTGACCGCCGCGGCCGTGGCGTTGGGCAGCTGCCTGGCGCTCGCCGGCCCGGCGGGAAGCGCCGACGCGGCGCCAGCCGACCCCGTACCGACTGTCTTCTTCGGCGACTCCTACACCGCCAACTACGGCATCGCGCCCTGGCACCAGGACGGCGACAGGTTCCTCTGCTTCCAGGCGGAGGAGAACTATCCGACCGTCGCCACCCGGCGGCTGGCGGACAAGGGTCTCACGCTCGACGTCCAGTCGGACGTCTCCTGCGGAGGCGCACTCAGCCACCACTTCTGGGAGGAGCAGGAGCTGCTGCCCGGCAGCGGCCTGAGGGTCCCGCCGCAGCAGGAAGCGCTCAAGGCCGACACCCAGCTGGCCGTGGGCAGCATGGGCGGCAACACGCTGGGTTTCACGCGCATCCTGAAGCAGTGTTCCGACAAGCTCCGGAGCCCGGAGCACGCCCTGCTGCCGGGAGAGCCGGTGGACCCGGATGAGCCGGCCGCCACATGCCGCGAGTTCTTCGAGTCCGGTGACGGGAAGCAATGGCTGGACGATCAGTTCGAGCGGGTCGGATGGGACCTGGAGGAGATGCTCGAACGCATCCGGTACTTCTCCCCCGACGCGCAGCCCGTCCTGGTCGGCTACCCCAGGCTCGTGCCCGAGGACACCACCAAGTGCCTGACCCCGGCACCCGGCCAGACGGAGCTGCCGCTCGCCGACATCCCGCAGGACGCCCTGCCGTTCCTGGACCAGATCCAGAAGCGGCTGGACGACACGGCGAAGAAGGCCGTCGCGGACGCCGGCGCCGACTTCGTCGACCTCTACGCCCATACCGGGAGCAACACGGCGTGCGACGGCGTCAACCGGGGCATCGGCGGCCTGCTGGAGAACTCCCAGATCGACATCGGCGGCCAGAAGCTCCTGTGGTACGCGCACCCCAATGAGCGGGGCCGCGACATCCAGTCCGAGCGCGTGGCCGACAAGGTCGAGCAGGTCCTCAACCGGTAACGGGCCCGCAGCCCCTCTCCAACGGCACCCACTTCGCCCGCGGAAACGTCATCCCACTACGCCCGCTACCTGACCAGCCCCGCGTCAGGGTGTCCGCACCCGGCCCCGGCGCCCCCCGGGGGTGCGCCGGGGCCGTTTCGCTGCTACAGCCGGGCTCCGGGGACGTCCATGCCGGCGGTCCGAGGCGCCCGGTGTCCGCGGCCCCGCGCGTTCGCCGTGACCAATGCGCCTCGGCCCGGCCCGGCCGTCACTTGCCCAGGGTGGAACACCCACATGCAGGACTTGGCCCGCGGTGCATCCGCTACGAACTCGGCTGACTCCGCCCGCGGTTGAACTTCGTGGTGCGTTGACTTCAAGGAGAGGGGCGAGAAAAATTAGGGAAGGCTAACCTAACGTCAGCCTGGAGGGCGGGTATGCAATGGTCGATGATCATCAAGTACGGCGTCGGGTACGGGCTGGTGCTGAGCGTCCTGTTCACCGCGGCGGTGTTCGCCGGGGCAGCGGTCAGCCGGGACTTCCTTCTCAACGACTACCCACCGGCTATCCAGGAGCGGTACGGGAAGCCCAAGAGTGCGCGGGGTCGGCGGGTGGCAGTGCTCTTCGGCGTGTTCGTGTGGGGTGCGTGCTGCGTTCCCTGATGGTGGCAGCGATGATCGGGCTGGACGGGGCGCTGGACGACGGCCTGGCCTTCTTGCCGGCGGCGGTCTGCGCGGCGCTGGTCTTCGCCACCCTGACCGTCTACGACCTGGTTGTCTTCGACTGGATCATTTTCGCGGGCCTGCGTCCACGCCTGCTGGTCCTGCCCGGCACGGAGGGCATGAGGGAGTACCGGGACCTGCGCTTCCATCTCATCGCCGCGCTTAAGGGCAGCCCTCTGATCATCTTCGTCGGCCTTGCCACGGGCGGCCTCGCTGCCTCGTTCG
>NZ_BBOX01000009.1 GCF_001553455.1 Streptomyces hygroscopicus subsp. hygroscopicus | reverse complement strand
CGCCTGGCCCGCTGCGTCGTCGAGGACAACTGGCCCCTGCGGCGCGCCGCGGAACGCTTCCAGGTCTCCGTGAGCACCGCGAAGCGGTGGGCCGACCGCTACCGGCAGCACGGCGTGGCGGGCATGGGCGACCGCTCCAGCCGCCCGCATGCCAGCCCACGACGGACTCCGACGCGTACCGAGAGGCGGATTCAAGGTCCGCGTGCTGCGCCGCTGGGGACCCGCACGGATCGCGGGCCTGCTGCGGCTGGTGCCCTCCACTGTGCACCGGGTGCTGACCCGCTACGGCCTGGCCCGCCTCACGCACCTGGACCGGGCCACCGGCCGGGTCATACGCCGCTACGAACGCGCCCGGCCCGGCGAGCTGGTGCATGTGGACATCAAGAAGCTCGGCAACATCCCCGACGGCGGCGGCCACAAGGTCCTGGGCCGCCAGGCGGGCCGCAAGACCCGCTCGGGCGCCGGCTACAGCTACATCCACACCGCCGTCGACGACCACTCCCGTCTGGCCTACAGCGAGATCCTCGCCGATGAGAGGAAGGAGACCGCCGTCGCCTTCTGGGGGCGGGCGCAGGCGTTCTTCGCCTCCTGCGGGGTCACCGTCGAGCGCGTGCTGACCGACAACGGATCCTGCTACAAGTCCCGTGTGTGGCGCGATGCCCTGGCCGCAGCCGGGATCACGCACAAGCGCACGCGCGCCTACCGGCCGCAGACCAACGGCAAGGTCGAACGCTTCAACCGGACACTGCTGGACGAGTGGGCCTACACCCGCCCCTACCGATCAGAGCAGGAACGACGCGACACCTTCCCCGACTGGCTGCACACCTACAATCACCACCGCGGACACACCGCGCTGAAAGGCCAGCCACCCGCCAGCCGCGTTCCTAACCTCACGGGGCAATACACCGGGCCTACGTCGAGGGCCTGCGTCCTGTCGTCCGCTTGGCGCGGACCTGTGCGGCATACGGCCGGTACTGGCCGTATGCCGGGTGAGCGAGGAGCAGTTCCGGGACCTGGTGGAGCAGGCCAAGGCCGGTGCCCTCGACCAGCTGACGGCCACCGCGGTCTGGCACCCGGAACCGCCGGTCTTCCCGGCATGGCGCTCCGGTCCGGGCGACCGGCCGCAACAGAAGATCGGCCGACGGCCTCTGTCGCGGCGCGGCCGGTGGCTCTACGCTGATGGACGCAGTCGGTTCGCGCCGCCGTTACGGGGGCGCGTCGTAAGAGGGAACCCGGTGTGATTCCGGGACTGTCCCGCAGCGGTGAGTGGGAACGACCGCCGTCAACGGCACTGGGCCTCATCCATGGGTGGGGGCTGGGAAGCGACGGCCAGTAGGTGACCGCCGGATGTCCGGCGGTGGGCCCGCGAGTCCGAAGACCTGCCGACTGCGCGCGTGCGATACGCATGCGTTTTCACGGTGGCCTCGAGGTCTGGGTCAGCGGTGCCGGGCGGTCAGAGCGCGAACGCGGCGCGGACACGCCCTCGCTGTCCGGGTGCCCCGAGGCTCGGGACGACGAGGAGGAAGCGTTCGTGGCCGAGGGGACCCCCATCCGGATGGGCTGCCCAGTCGCCCCACGCACCGCCCTTTCCGGGCTTACGCCCCCGCGTCTTTCGGGACAGCGGGTGAGACGCACGGCCTCCGGCGTCTGCCACGGCACACTGGGCGAGCTCTACCAAGGCCCCTTGGGACACGGGCCCGAGCCGGACATCGCGCTCGTGTCGTTCCCCGTGGACCGCCACTCCTGGGTGCACTTCACCCGCGGGACGGACCCACCGGGCCCGCTGCCTCTGGGTGAGAAGTCGGCGACGGCCGTCCGTCTGTTCCTGGACCGCTTCGGAGTGGAGTTACCGGCCGGCCGGTGGAGCGCCCACTCGGACCTGCCTGTCGGGGTGGGGATGGCCAGCTCGACCGCCGACATCGTGGCGACGCTGCGGTGTCTCTTCCATATCTATTCCCTGCCGTACGACCCTGGCGTGGTCACCGGCATCCTGTCCTCGATCGAGCGGGCCGACAGCGTCTTCCTGGACCAATTCGCGCTGTACTCGAGCGCACGACACCACGTGGTACGGCGGCTCGGCACCGCGATCGGTTTCCACACCGCCTACGTCATCGAGCGGGGGACGGTGGACACGGCCGCCGTCACACCGCTGTTGCTGCGCCACTACCGGCGCCGCGCGCAGGAGTACGAACGGTGCCTGACGGACCTCCTCAAGGGCTTCTCGGCGGCCGACCCGGCGGCCGTCGCCCGGGCGGCGACGGCCAGCGCCACGCTCTCCCAGGAGGTTCTGCCCAAACGAGCCTTCGAGGCCGTTGTCGCGCACCGTGAGGAGTTCGGGGCCGATGGGGTCTTCGTCGCCCACACCGGATCCCTGATCGGCTACCTCTTCTCCCACCGCCCCGCCCCCGGGGCAAAGGACGAACTGTCCGCCTTCTTCTCTTCCCTCGGTCACCAGTGCTCTTTCGCCCAAGGAGGCTACGGGTGATTCATCCCCACATCGCCGATGCGCTCAGGACGCCGGACCTCGTCCGGCTGACAGCGGGCATGGTGCTGATCCGGTTCGAGTCGATGAAGATCTACTCGGCCCTCGCCGCCGTGCGCCGACTGCTCGACCGGGGCACGGTCCGCCCCGGGCAGACCCTCGTGGACAGCTCCAGTGGCATCTACGCCTACGCGCTGGCGCTGGCCTGCCACCGCTACGGCATGCGCTGCCACATCGTCGCCTCGACCACCGTCGACGCGGCCACGCTCGCCCAGCTGGAGATACTGGGAGCCACCGTCGAGCAGGTCAGGCCCTCCCAAAACCTCAAGCTCGACCAGGAGTTACGGGTACGACGGGTGCGGGAGTTCCTCGCCGAGCGACCGGATGCCCACTGGATGCGGCAGTACCACGACGACATCCACTACCTGGGCTACCGGGAGGTCGCCGACGCGATCGTCTCGGAGGTCCCGGACCGCCCGCTGACCGTGGTCGGAGGCGTCGGGTCCGGGGCCTCCACGGGCGGGATCGTGGAACATCTGCGGCGCCGTGACCCGGGTGTGCGGCTGGTCGGTGTGCAACCGTTCGGCAGCGTCACCTTCGGCAGCCAGGACCATCACGACCCCGAGGCGATCATCGCCGGCATCGGCTCCTCGATCGTCTTCGGCAACGTCCGCCACCACCTCTACGACGTCATCCACTGGATGGACTTCACGCATGCCCTGTCGGGCACGGTGGCCCTGCTGCGCGCCCACGCCGTCTTCGCCGGACTCTCCACCGGCGCCGCGTACCTGGCCGCCACGCACGAGGCGCGCCGCCATCCGGACCGGCTCCACCTGGTGATCGGCGCCGACACCGGCCATCGCTACGTCGAGCACGTCCACGCCCGGCACGCGCACGCCCTGGACCCATCGGCACTGAAGCCCGTCGAGGTCAGCGGTCCGGAGGAGATGTCCATGCCGTGGTCCTCGATGGCGTGGAACCGCACCCCCTGCCCGGAACGCTGGAAGGAGCCGGCGGCATGACCGTGGTCTGCCTGGAGTCACTCACCTTCGGACTCGACCGCCTGGTGCGCGCCGCCGACACGCTCGGCGAGCGGCTGCGGCTGCTGACCCGGGACCGGTCGTCCTACGCCTACGAGCTGGAACGGATCCCCGCGGACGCCCTCGATGTGGTGGAGACCGACACCTTCGACGCCGACGGGGTGGCCGACCTGCTCGGACGGACTCCTGACCTGCGCGGTCTGATCAGCTCCACCGACACCTGGACGCTCGTCGGCGCCGATCTGGCCGCCCGGCTCGGTCTGCCCGGCCTCGATCCGGCGGTGCTGCGGCTGACGAGGGACAAGGCGGCCGTGCGCAACAGGCTGCACGAGGCCAGGCTGACACGGGCGGGAGCGGTCGAGGCGGCCCCCGGCGGGACGGCCGGCGGCACGGAGCCGCGGGAACGCGTGCTGCGCGACGTGGGCCTGCCCCTGGTCCTCAAGGACTCGGCCGGCACCGGCAGCCAGAACGTCTGGCTGGTCAGGGACAAGCGGGAGCTGGACCGCGCGCTGGACGAGGCCGCGTCGCGCCGGCTGACGGGCCGGTTGTTCGCCGAGCCGTACTTCGCCGGCCCGCTCTACAGCGCCGAGACCCTCACCTGGGCGGGACGAACACGGCTGCTGGGCGTCTCCAGCCGGCTGATGTCACCCGAACCGCGCTTCCGGGAGGAGGTCACCGCCTTCCCCGTGGCTTTCCCGGCGGAACGGCGGTCGGCGCTGGAGCGGTGGCTGGGCAGCGTGCTCGCGGCCATCGGGTACACCGACCGGTTCGCCCATGTCGAGTTCGCGCTGACCACCGCCGGTCCGGAGGTGGTGGAGATCAACCCCCGGATCGGGGGCGCCCTGGTGGGCGAGGGCCTGTGCCGGGCCCTCGGCGTCAACGTGTACGAGGCCATGGTCGAGGCCGCGCTCGGTTGCCGGCCGCGTCTGATGGACACCGAGCCACCCGGGGGGCCGGCCGTCGCGTTCGTCCTCGGCTATCCCTCGCGGCCGGGCGTGTTCACCGGTGTCGCCGGGCTCGACCGGCTGCCGGACATGCCCGGCTCACCGGCCTGGTATCCGGTCAAGCGGACCGGCGACCGCGTCGAGCACCTTGCCGACAGCCGGGGTTACGCGGGCATCGTCTACGCGGAGGGCGAGACGGCCGAGTTGGCGACCCACTCCGCCGTGGCCGCGGCGAACGCCCTGCGGGTCCTCACCGAGCCCGTTCTGATGTCGACCGGTCCGCGGACCTCCGGTGGCTGACCGGCCCTGGGCCACCGGGGGCCCTGGAGCCACGCTGCCAAGGTTGAGCGGTCCGCTGCGCTTCCTGCTGCTGTGCTCGTTCCTCATTCCGCTCGGCAGCTTCATGGTCCTGCCGTTCATGTCGGTCTTCCTGTACGAACGGCTGGGGATGGGGCTCGGCACGGTCGGTGCGGTGCTGGCGGTGGCGTCCCTCGTGCAGTTCTCGGGCGGGATCTTCGGCGGGGCGCTGGCCGACCGGATCGGGCTGCGGCGCACGATGGTCTGGGCGCTGGTCGTGCGCACGGCGGGGTTCGGGTGCTTCCTCCTCGGCTTGCGGTGGCCGCCGCTGGCCGTCGCCGCGCTCGTCCTGACGTGCTGCGGTGCCGCCCTCTATCTGCCCGCCAACAAGGCGTATCTGGTACACGGCGTGGACGACGAGCAGCGGCCGGCGTTCCTGTCGGCCGGTAACGCCGCGCTCAACGCCGGTATGGCGATGGGCCCGCTGATCGCCGGGCCGTTCGTCCTGTCCTCGCCCGGCCCGCTCTTCCTCGCCGTCGGGGCCCTGTTCGCCCTGATCACGGCGGGACACGCGCGGCTGCCCGCCCCCGGGGACGGACGACGGGGCGCGAGCGCGGCCGGGCAGGGGCTGCTGGCGGGTGTGTCCGTGCTGCCGTTCGCCGCCAACGCGCTGGCGTTCTACCTCTACTTCCACTTCCAGCACTATCTGGCGGTGTACGCCGTCGAGCGGACCTCCAGCCGGTTCTACAGCGTCGTGCTGCTCGTCTGCTTCCTCCTGGTGATCGTCCTCCAGCCGCTCGCCTCGGGGGTGATCCGCGGGATGCCGTACGCCCTGGCCCTCGCACTCGGCTTCGCCGGACTCGCCGCGGGGCTGGCCGTGCTGGCGATCGGCACCCGGCCGGCGCTGCTGGCGGGCGGGGCGCTGATCACCCTCGGCGACATCGTGCTGTTCCTCAAGAACGACCTGGAGGCCCTGCGCCGCAGTCCCCGTTCCGACGCCGTGGTCTTCGGCCAGCAGCGGCTGGCCGCGGGGCTCGGCGCCTGCGCCGCGGGCGTCCTGGGCGGGCAGCTGTACGGCCTGGTCCAGCGCGCCGGGGACACGAGCTGGTTCTGGCTGCTGGCCGCCGCCCAGTGCCTGCTGCTGCCTCCGCTCCTGCTCACACTGCGCGGCCGGACCGCCGCGCCCGCTCCCGCTGACGACGACATGGAAGGGACACCGGCTGCCGATGACGCACACGGGCGGATTCCAGGACGATGAGTTCTGGACCGAGTTCTACGACTTCCTCTTCTCCGAACAGCGCTTCGCCCAGGCCGAGCGGCTCCTGGACACCTCACCCCTGCTGGCCTTCCCGCGCGGGGCGCGGGTGTTGGACCTGTGCTGCGGGCCGGGCGTGTTCACCGTGCCGCTCGCCCGGCGCGGCTACGAGGTGACCGGCGTGGACCGCAGCCCGGCGATGCTCGACCGGGCCCGGAAGCTCGCGGCGGAGACCGGGGCGACGGTGCGGTACGTGCAGGCCGACGTGGTGGAGTACACGGAGCCGGAAGCCTTCGACGTCGTGCTGAACATGTTCACCTCCTTCGGCTACTTCGAGGACCCGGCCGACAACATGCGCGTGCTGCACGGCATGCACGCGGCCCTCGCCCCGGGCGGCACCCTGGTCCTCGACGTGGCCGGCAAGGAGTTGCTCGCCCGCAAGGTGGTGCCGCCCAAGGTCGTCCAGCGCGGCGACGACCTTCTCGTGCAGACCGACACCGTGCTGGACGACTGGGCACGGCTGCGCAGCGACTGGGTGCTGGTCCGGGGCGACCGGGTGGACCGGGCCGGCCTGGTGTGGTTCGTCTACAGCGCCGTGGAACTGCGCGCGATGGCCGAGGAGGCGGGGTTCGGGCGTATCGAGGTCTTCGGCGGTTTCGACGGCCGTCCGTACGACCAGGATGCCGAACGACTGGTCCTGCGAGCCGTCCGCGACGTGTGACACCCATCCCGGGCGCACGGCTTCCGGCCGTGCGCCCCTCCGCCGCGCCACTGCCCTCACCTCGCCGGCTCCGAGTGGGCCATGCCACACCCGCCACTATTGCCTGACAGTTGCAACAACTTATTGGATGCAGGTGCCGTGGTGTTCGATCAGGAAGGTGTACCCCATGCCGGTTGTCCTCACCCGCCGGAGTGTTCTCACCGCGGCAACCGCCGCCGGCGCCGGGCTGCTGACCGGCTGTTCGTCCGCCGACGCCGGTTCGTCCACGCCCAAGAAGGGTGGGACGCTGCGCGCGGCGTTCCCGGGGGCCGGTGTCAAGGAGACGATGGACCCGCACGCGCAGCAGCAGTTCATCGACATCGCCCGGCACAAGGCCGTCTTCGACAAGCTCGTCGACCTGGACGCGACCCTGCGCCCCGTCCCCAGGCTGGCGCGCTCCTGGTCCGGCGACGATTCCTCCCGCGTCTGGCGCTTCGAGCTGCACAGAGCCCGTTTCCACGACGGGCACGTCCTCGACGCCGACGACGTCCTCTACAGCCTCTCCCGGATCCTCGATCCCAAGGCCGCCGACCATCTGGCCAGGAAGTCCCTCTCCCATGTCGACCTCGCCAACTCCCGCGCGGTGGGCAAACACGGCGTGAAGATCGCTCTCACCCGGCCCAACGCGGAGTTTCCCGCCCTCCTGGCGATGACCGGCACGGCCATCGTCCGGAACGGCTGGGACGACCCGAGGCATCCCGTCGGCACCGGCCCGTTCCGGTTCCACTCCTTCGCCCCGGGACGGTCCTTCGTCGCCCGCCGCTTCGACGACCACTGGAACGGCGCCCCGCACCTGGACGAGGTGCGCATCCTGTCGGCGGAGACGGAGGCGAGGGCCGCCGCCCTGCAGAGCGGCGAGGCACACTACGCACACGAGATGACCCCCACCTTCGCCCGCATGGTCGCGCACGACAGCCGGGTGCGAGTGGTGGCGACCCCGCTCAGCGGAGCGCAGGGGTTCGCCCTCAAGACGGACCGGCCGCCGTTCGACGACCCGGACGCGGCGATGGCCGTCAAGCTCCTGATCGACCGGAAGCGGCTGGTGGACGTGGTGTGCGCGGGCCGCGCCGAGATCGGCAACGACCTGTACGGCAAGGGATACACGTACTACCCGGACGGCCTGGAGCAGCGCGAGCGGGATGTGGCGGAGGCCAGGCGCCTGCTGCGCCGGACCGGTGTGCTCAACACGACGGTGTCCTTCTACACCTCCACGGCCGCGGACGGCTTCCCGCAGGCCGCCCACCTGTTCCGGGAGCAGGCCGGCGAGGCGGGACTGCGAGTGAAGATCGTCAACGGACCGCCGGAGACGTACTTCACGGATGTCCTCACCAAGGGCACCGTCACCAACCACCGCTGCGGGGCCATGCCCATCCCCACCTACCTCAGCGAGCGGCTGCTCACCGACTCCCCGCAGAACGCCACCGCCTGGGAGCACCGGGACTTCGACGACGCGTTCACCGCCGCCCGCGCCACCGCGGACGTCCGGAAGCGCACGGAACGCTACCGGTCGGTGCAGACAACGCTCCGGGACCGCGGCGGCCTGGTCCTGTGGGCGCATCCGGAGTGGCTGAACGCCGTCTCCCGCACTCTGCGCGGGGTGAAGGAGGCCCCGCCGAACACGGTGGACTGGGCGCGGTTCGACACGGTGTGGCTGGACTGAGGTGGCGCGGTACGCCCTGCGGCGGTGCGGGTGGACCGTCGTCCAGCTCGCCGTCCTCAGCGTTGTCGTCTTCCTGCTGACCAACCTGCTGCCGGGAGACGCGGCCACCGTCGACTTCAACGAGCAGGCCGGCCTGGACCAGGTCGCCCAACTGCGTGAGCAGATGGGGCTCGACCGGCCGTTGTCCGAACGGTTCGTGGACTGGACCGGATCCCTTCTCACCGGCGATCTCGGCACCTCGCTGGTCGGTGGCGAACCCGTGAGCGAGGTGCTGTCCCGCTCGGTCGGGGTGACGGCCGCTCTCGCCGCCATCACCCTTCTCCTCCTGGTCCCCCTGGCCGTCGTCCTCGGCTTGCTGACGGGTCTGCGGGCCGGCGGCCGCACCGACCGGGTGGTCTCCGCCGTCACGCTGACGCTGGCCTCCGTGCCGGACTTCGTGCTGGCCCTGCTGCTGGTCGGGGTCGTCTCCCTGCGCCTGGGGTGGCTGCCTGCCACCTGGGTGGGCGCGGACGACCAGTGGTGGCAGCGCCCGGAGCTGTTCGTGCTGCCG
Organism: Streptomyces hygroscopicus subsp. hygroscopicus; assembly: GCF_001553455.1. GTDB lineage: Bacteria > Actinomycetota > Actinomycetes > Streptomycetales > Streptomycetaceae > Streptomyces > Streptomyces hygroscopicus. The sequence goes on along the minus strand of NZ_BBOX01000009.1, from coordinate 101,886 downwards.
GTGACCGTGCTGCTGGCCCGCACCGTGGGCGGGCTGTCCCGGCAGATCCGGGCCGGGACGATCGCGTCGCTGAACGCCGGCTACACGGTGCAGGCCCGCCGGCTGGGCGTGCCACCCGCCCGGCTGGTACTGCGCCATGTGCTGCCGGGCGCCGCGGTGCCCGGAGTGCAGGAACTCGCCCGCGCCGGAGACCAGTTGCTCGGGGGCGTGCTGGTCACCGAGGCGGTCTTCGCCATCCCCGGCACCGCGACGGCGCTGGTCGAGGCGGTGCGGAACCGCGATGTGCCCACCGTCCAGGCGCTCACCCTCGCCCTCGCCGCCGTGGCCTGTCTGCTGAATCTGGTCGCGGACCTGGTCGGCCGGCGACTGGCCCCCCGCACGGAGGTGCTGCGATGAAGCAGGGACCCGCCAGGCGCCGCCGGCGCACGGCGGGCGGGGCGCTGCTGCTGGCCCCGCCGGGCACGGCCGCCCTCGTCGGCCCGTTCGTGACACCCGCCGACATACCGTCCGACGGCATGCCCTACGCCCGCGGTGACGGACACCCGCTCGGCACCGACGCCCTGGGGCGCGACGTACTGACGCTGGTCCTGCGCGGCGGAGCCAGCGCCCTGGGAGTGGCGTGCGCCGCCGTGGCCCTGGCCGTCGCCGTCGGGGCCGTGCTCGGGCTGGCGGCCGCCGCCTCCCACCGCCGATGGCTCGACGACCTGCTCATGCGACCCGTGGAGCTGTTGCTGCCGCTCCCCTCGTTCCTGGTGATCAGCGTGGTCGGGGTCGGCTGGCGTGGGCAACCGGTCGCGGTGGCGCTGGCGGTGGCCGCGCTCAACGTACCGGCCGTCGCGCGCCTGCTGCGAGCGACCGCGCTGGACGCGGCCAGCGGTCCGGTCGCCGAAGCGATGCGCCTCCAGGGCGAGTCGCCGACGCGGATCCTGTTCGGACACGTCGGACGGGCCGTACTGCCGGTGGCCGCCGCCGACGCCGGCACCCGGGTCGGAGCCACGGTCTTCACCGTGGCCGCCGCGAACTTCCTCGGTCTCGGCCTGGACCCGACCTCCCCGGACTGGGGCGTGCTGATCGCCGCGAGCAGGGAGGCCCTGTTCGTGCAGCCGTGGGCGGTCTGCGCGCCGACGCTGCTGCTGGTGATGTTCACGGTCGGCGCCAACCTCCTGGCGGACGGTCTGATGCCGCGCGGCGCGGAACCCGGCGGGAGGGCGGCGGCGTGGAACCAGTGATCGAGGTCCGCGGACTGACGGCGAGAGCCGGGACGGCCACCCTGCTGGACGGCATCGATCTCACCGTCGCGCCCGGCGAGGTGACGGCCCTCGTGGGCCCGTCCGGCAGCGGCAAGACCACCGCAGCCCTGGCCCTGCTGGGCGAGGCGGCCCCCGGGGTGCGGCTGACCGGCACGGTGAGCGTCGCGGGCACACAGGTGGTCTCCGCCCAGGGGCCGACCGGCTCGGCACCGGCCGCGCGTGGCCGTCTCGTCGCCTACATGCCGCAGCATCCGGCCCACGCTCTCCATCCCGCGCGGCGGATCGGACCGGTCCTGACCGAACTCGCCCGTCTGCACCGGCCGGACAGCGCCAGGAGCAGGTCCGCCGCGGCGGCACACGCGGCGGTGGCGCTGCGCACCGCCGGGCTGCCGGACGGCGGCACGATACGGCGCCGCTTCCCGCACCAGTTCTCCGGCGGGCAGCGGCAACGGGTGGCGCTGGCCCAGGTACTGGCCTGCGGTCCCCGCGTGGTGGTCCTCGACGAGCCCAGCACGGGGCTGGACACGGTGGCCCGGATGCGGCTCGCGGGAGAGCTGACCCGTCTCGTCGACGGCGGAATCACCGTCCTGCTGCTGAGCCACGACCTGGACCTCGTGCGTGCGGTCGCCGCCCGGACGGTGCTCCTGGCACGCGGGCGGGTGGTGGCCACGGGCCCCACCGAGGACGTCCTTCCGGCCGAACCGCCTCCCGCGCCCCCGGCCTCCGCCTCCGGGCCGCTCCCCTCCCCCGAGGGCGACTCCCGCGGGGAGGTGACGGCCCTGCAGGCTCACGGCCTGTCCGCCTGGATACGCCCGGGGCACCGGGGTGAGGTCCTCCACGACGTGACGGTGGGCGTACGGGAAGGGGGCTGCACGGCGATCGTCGGTCCGTCGGGCAGCGGGAAGACCGTCCTCGCCCGGTGCCTCGCCGGACTCCACGAGCGCCACCGCGGACGCATCTCGCTCTTCGGCGAGTCCCTGCCCGTTCTGCGCCACCGCACCCCGCGGCAGATCCGCGGGGTGCAGTACGTCTGGCAGGAAGTGCGGAACTCCTTCGACGAGCGGCGCACCGTGGTGGAACAGGTCGCCCGCACCGCGGTACGCCTGCGCCGGCTGTCCCCGGAGGCGGCCGAGCGGCGAGCCACCGAGGTGTGTGAGCGGCTCGGCCTGGCCCCCGGCGACACCAGGCGCCACGCCGCGTCGCTCTCGGGCGGCGAACTCCAACGGGCCGCGCTGGCACGGGCCTTGCTCGCCGAGCCCGATGTGCTGATCTGCGACGAGATCACCACCGCGCTCGACGCGGCGAGCACCGAGCTGGTGACGGCCGAACTCGCCCGGCTCCGCCGGGAGAGCCACACCGCCGTGCTGTGGATCGGCCACGACCTGGAGCTCGTCGAGCGACTCGCCGACGACCTGGTGGTCCTCGACGAGGGCACCGTCGTGGAGAGCGGCGGCTGCCACTCCGTCCTCTCCTCTCCCGGCTCCGAGACCACCCGCCTGCTGCTGCGCTCCCGGCACCTGGGAACCAGGTCCGCGAGCCCGTCCGCCCCCGCCCCGCCCGACGTCCGCGGAGAGGAAGAACCTTGCCCATGACCACAACGGCCCTATCCTTGTGAAGATCTGCCCGACGCCCTGATCGGCTCGGACTGCGGTGCGGTGCGGTCCGGGCCGAACAGTCGGGGCTGAACAGTCGGGGCCGAGCTGTCTGGGCTGAACGGTCCGGGCCGAACAGGACGTCAGGCGGGCCAGGACGCCGACTCAGTTCTCGGCGAATCCGAGAGACGGAGCCACGCTGCGCAGTTCGAGGAGTGCACGGGCCCGCTCCGGATCGTGGGCGCGCTGGGGCAGGCCCTCCGCGAGTTCGGAACCGTTCGGCACGAGCGACGGCGGACGGCCACGCCCCGGAGCCCGCGCGCCGTTCCTGACCTCCGGTCTTCCGGACGCTCAGAACCAGAAGCGGCCACAGAGCAGGCGGCTCCACACCCCTTGGTTGAATTTTCGCCACGGAACACTCAAGGGCTCCCCAAGGGGTTCCGACAAAAGTCAAGACATTGGCATTTCGGCACGCCCCCACATCTTCATGATCAGCAAGTATCCCCATGGGTGTCCGGTCGGCCACCGACTGTAGCCGAGCCCTCGCCGACCATGACGGTCGTAGGCTTCAACAGGTTGTTGTTCACGCACCATCGCCCGTCCATTCCACAGGTGTTGGTGGATTCGACGTGTCCCCATGAGGGAGAAGGCATGCCTGCAACAGGCGGGCTGGTGCGGCCCGGACGCCGGGCTGCGGCAGACGCGGGGCGGATACAGCTGCGGGGCATCGCGCAGGTCGCTCTCAGCGCGAGCCCGTGGACCGGCTTGTTGTTCACCGTCGCGCTGTTCGCGGACGGCTGGCGGATCGGCCTGTACGGCCTGCTCGGCGCGGCGGCGTCCACCGTGGCCGCGTCCGTGCTGGGCGCCGACCGGAACGGTCTGGCCAAAGGGCTTGAGGGCTACTGCGGTTGTCTGACCGGCATCTCCATCGTCGTCCGGTTCGGCGCCTCGTGGCGCACCGCGCTCGTCGCGGTGCTCGCCGGAGCGGTCTGCGCGGTGCTGGGCGCGGCGGCCGGCCGCCTGCTGGGCCGGATCGGCCTGCCCGCGCTGACGGCCCCGTTCTGCCTGGTCGCCGGGGTGCTGGCGATCGCGCTGCCGACGGCACCGGCCGCCGCCGCGCCGCCGGCCGCCGGTGACGGGCTCACCCGCCTGTCGGCCGCGGAACTCGGCCACGCCTTCTGCGACAACGTCGGTCAGGTCTTCTTCCTCGACCGGTGGTACGCGGGCCTGATCCTGCTGCTCGGGCTGCTCGTCGCCTCCCGGGTCGCCGCAGCGGCGGCGGCCTGCGGCAGCGTGGTGGCGATCGCGACCGCGTGCGCCATGGGCCTGCCCGCCGACCGGATCAGCGCGGGGCTCTACGGCTACAACGCGGTACTCGTCGCCATCGCACTGGCGGCCACCTTCCTGACCCTCACCGCCTGGACCGCGGGATACGCCGTGCTCGCCGCCCTCGCCTCGGTCCCCTTCACGGCCGCCTGGCAGACCTTCGCCCAGCCTTCCGGCGGCTCCCCGTTCACCTGGCCGTTCGTGGTGACGACCTGGCTCTTCCTCGCGGCCGCTCCAGCCCTGGACCGGCCGGGCCTCTCGTTCGAGAAAGCGAAGTGACGTCATGAACCTCGCACCGCGCGAAATCGACAAGCTGCACGTCTACGTGGTGGCCGACCTGGCCCGGCGCCGCCGGGCGCGCGGCACCAAGCTCAACTACACCGAAGCGGCCGCGCTGATCACCGAGGCCGTCCTGGAGGCCGCCCGCGACGGCCACACCGTGGCCGAGTGCATGGAGCTGGGCCGCCAGGTCGTCGCGGCCGACGACGTCATGCCCGGCGTCCGCGAGATGCTCAGCATCCTCCAGGTCGAGACGGCGTTCGTGGACGGCACGAAGCTGGTCACCTGCCACGACCCCATCAGCGCCTGAAACGCCGTCGCACACACCGCCTGAAACGAGGAGTCAACGATGTCGGGTGGAGCCCGCTACCTCTACGGGGACGACCCCGTGGAGATCAACGCCGGCCGGGCCACGGTGAGTCTCACCGTCGCCAACTCCGGTGACCGTGCCGTCCAGGTCGGCTCCCACTACCACTTCTTCGAGGTCAACCGCGCACTGCGGTTCGATCGCGAGGCCGCGTACGGCATGCACCTGGACATCCCGTCCGGTACCGCCGTGCGCTTCGAGCCCGGCGACACCCGCGAGGTGGAGCTGGTCGCCTTCGGCGGAACCCGGCGGCTCGTCGGCTTCTCCGGGCTCGTCAACGGCGGCCTGAACGCGGGCGACACCCGGCGTGCCGCGCTGCGCCGTGCCGAACACCTGGGATTCGCCCACACCGGCGGCGACGCCGCCATCGAGAACGACGGGACCGACGACTGATGGCGATCATTCCCCGCAAGCAGTACACGGACCTGTTCGGCCCCACCGTGGGCGACCGGTTCCACCTCGCCGACACCAATCTGGTGGTGGAGGTCGAGTACGACCACAACGCCGGCTCCTACGGCGACGAGGCCGTCTACGGCGGCGGCAAGGCCATCCGCGACGGCATGGCCCAGGACCCGGCCGCCCTCAACCGCGAGGGCGCGCTGGACCTGGTCATCACCAACGTGGTGGTCCTCGACCCGGTGCTGGGCGTCGTCAAGGGCGACATCGGCGTCCGCGACGGTCTGATCGTCGGGGTCGGCAAAGCCGGCAACCCGCACGCGCAGAACGGCGTGGACCCCAAGCTGGTCATCGGCCCCGGCACCGAGGTGATCTCCGGTGAGCACCTGATCGCCACCGCCGGCGGCGTGGACACCCACATCCACTTCATCTCGCCGCAACAGGCCCAGGAGGGCCTGTCCAACGGCATCACCACCTTCTTCGGCGGCGGCACCGGCCCCACCGACGGCAGCAACGGCACCACCTGCACCCCCGGCCCGTGGAACATCCACCGGATGCTGGAGGCGGTCGAGGACCTGCCGGTCAACGTGGGGCTGCTCGGCAAGGGCAACGGCAGCCTGCCCGAGGCGCTGCGCGAGCAGGTCGAGGCGGGGGTGTCCGGTCTGAAGGTGCACGAGGACTGGGGCGCCACGCCCGCCGCCATCGACACCGCGCTGCGCGTCGCCGACGAGCACGACGTGCAGCTCGCCATCCACACCGACACCCTCAACGAGGGCGGCTTCTTCGAGGACACCCTGTCCGCGATCGACGGCCGCACCATCCACACCTTCCACACCGAGGGCGCGGGCGGTGGTCACGCCCCCGACATCATGCGGGTCGCGGGCGAGCCGAACGTGCTGCCCTCCTCCACCAACCCCACCCTGCCGTACACCATCAACTCGGTGGACGAGCTGCTGGACATGGTGATGGTCTGCCACCACCTGTCCCGCGACATCCCCGAGGACGTGTCGTTCGCCGACAGCCGGGTGCGCGCCGAGACCATCGCGGCCGAGACGGTCATGCACGACCTCGGCGTGATCAGCATCTTCTCCTCCGACTCCCAGGCCATGGGCCGGGTCGGCGAGACCTTCGCCCGTGCCTTCCAGACGGCGCACCACTGCAAGGAGATGCGCGGTCCGCTGGCCGAGGACAGCTCCCGCAACGACAACGCGCGGGTGCTGCGCTACCTGGCCAAGCTCACCATCAACCCGGCGATCGCGGTGGGCGCCTCCGATGTGATCGGCTCGCTGGAGCCCGGCAAGCTCGCCGACATCGTGCTCTGGCCGATCCACTCGTTCGCCGCCAAGCCCAAGCTGATCATCAAGGGCGGCATGGTGAACTGGGCCCTGATGGGTGACCCCAACGCCTCGCTGCCGACGCCTCAGCCGGTGTACTACCGGCCGATGTTCGGTTCCTACGGCCGCGCCCGCACGCGCACCTCGGTCACCTTCATGTCCCAGGCGTCCATCGCCGCCGGTGTCCCCGGCGAGCTGGGGCTGCGGCGGCGGATCGAGCCGGTGCGGCGCTGCCGGGCCGTCGGCAAGCAGCACATGGTCCGCAACGACGCACTGCCGCGTATCGAGGTGGACCCGGAGACCTACAAGGTCACCGTCGACGGCGAGCCCGCCACCATCGAGCCGGCCGAGCGTCTCCCGCTCAACCAGCTCTTCTACATCGTCTGACCCACCACCCCCGCGACGGTCCGCAGGGTGCCCCGCGTGCCCTGCGGCCCTCCACGGCCGGACTCCGGCGGACGGCCGTCCGGCAGGAACGGAAACCCGGCGTGAACGAACCGATGCCGATCCCGGCACTGCTGACCGGGCTCCAGCTCACCGACTCGGCCTTCCCCAGCGGCTACTACACCCTCTCCCACGGGCTGGAGGGCTTCCAGCAGGCCCGCGCGGTCACCCCGCGCAGTCTGCCCGCGCTCCTGCACGACCTGCTCCGCCACAGTGCGGGGCCGTCGGACGCGACCGCCCTCGCCCTCGCCCACCGCGCGGTGACGACGGAGGACTGGGCCCAGGTGGTGGCCGTGGAACGGCGGCTGCACGCCACCAAGCTCGGCCGGGAGGCCCGGCAGGCTGCCGTCCGCACCGGACGGCAGCTGCTCGACCTGGCCGACGAGGTCTACGCCACGCCCCAGATCGAGCGGTACCGCACGCTGTACCGCGACGGCGCGGTGCGCGGCTGCCAGCCGGTCGTCGCCGGCGTCGTCCACGCGGGCAACGGACTGACCACACGGCAGGCGGTCACCTGCGAGCTGTTCGCCTTCGCGGCCAGCTTCGTGGGCGCCGCCCTGCGCCTGCGGCTCACCGACCACCGCCGCGCCCAGGTCGTCCTGCACGGCGCCGCCCCGGTGATCGAGGAGGCCGTGGCGGCGGCCCTCGACCGGGAACTCGCCGACCTCGGGGGATGCGTCCCCCTGGCCGATGTCATGGCCGGGCGCCACGAGCGTGCCGAGGCCCGGCTGTTCGCGAGCTGACGCCCGGCCCGCCCACCCGCCACCACGAAGACACCCCACCGAGAACGAGGATCACCATGCACGACCCCACCCAGGTCCGAGGCTCCCACCACCACGACCACGGCCACGGCCACGACGACGAGTTCGTGCGGCGCCCCAAGGACGGCGTGCTGCGCGTCGGCGTCGCCGGACCGGTCGGCTCCGGCAAGACCGCGCTGATCGAGGCACTCGTCCCGGTGCTGATCGGGCGCGGCCGGACCCCCGCCGTGATCACCAACGACATCTACACCTCCGAGGACGCCGCCCATGTGCGGCGCACCCTGGACGGGATCCTCGCCGCGGACCGTATCGTCGGCGTGGAGACCGGAGCCTGCCCGCACACCGCGGTCCGGGACGACCCGACGATGAACCAGGCCGCGGCCGACGAGATCCTGGAGCGCTTCCCCGAGGTGGACACGCTGCTCTTCGAGAGCGGCGGTGACAACCTGACACTCACGTTCAGCCCGGCGCTGGTCGACCTCTTCCTGTTCGTGCTGGACACCGCGGAGGGCGACAAGATGCCCCGCAAGCGGGGCCCGGGCATCACCGAGTGCGAGCTGCTCGTCATCAACAAGATCGACATCGCTCAGTATGTGCGGTGCGACCTCGCCCGGATGGAGTCGGACGCCCACCAGGTCCGGCAGGGGCGGCCGGTGGTGCTCACCAACTCCCTGACCGGAGAGGGCCTGGACACCATCGCCGACTTCCTGCTGGCCCATGAGGCGGCGCAGCCGTCCGGCCGGGAGGCGGCCTCCGCATGACCAAGGCGCCCGCGCGGCTGGAGCCGGCACACTACGAACCCCGGCGGGTACCGGCCCGGATGCTCGGCCTGACCGGCACTCCGGACACCCTGGCCGCCGGGCGCCCCGGCAAGGTCGGTCTGCTGGAACTGCGCTACGCACGCGTCGGCGACCGCACCGAACTCGTCGACCGCTACCAGAAGTCGCCCCTGCAGATCATGCGGCCGCTGTACGTGGACCCGCTGCGGCCGGACATGCCGGTGACGTATCTGATGTCCACCGGCGGCGGCATCGTGCAGGCCGACCGCAACCGGATCGACATCGACTGCGGGCCCGGCGCCGCCGTGCACCTGACCACGCAGGCCGCCACCAAGCTGCACCGGGCCGAGTTCGACCACGCCACCCAGGTCGTCCACCTCACCGCCGGCGCCGACGCCTACGTGGAGTACCTGCCCGATCCCCTGATTCCCTACCGGGACGCGCGCTTCTACCAGCAGACCTGCGTGACCGCCGACCCCACGGCCACCGTGCTGCTGGGCGAGACGATCGCGGCCGGCCGGCTGGCCCGCGGTGAACGGCACGCCTACCGCCTGCTGTTCAGCGACCTGGAGATCACCCGCCCGGACGGCGAGTTGATGGTGGTGGACACCGTCCGGCTGGATCCGCGGGGGCCGGGCTCGGTCACCGGCCCGGCGGTCTTCGGCGGCCACGACCTGATGGCCACGCTCTACGCGGTGACCCCGCTCGCCCCCGCGGCGGAGGTCGCCGACACGCTGCACGAGGCCCTGCGGACCACCGGCCTGGCCTTCGGCGTGAGCGTGCTGCCCGACGACTGCGGGGCATGGGCACGGTTCATGGGCAGCGAACCGCCGGCGGTCGCCCGCGCGATGCGCACGGCCTGGGACCACCTACGCCGCCTGCTCATCGGCGTGCCCGCTCCCGACCTGCGCAAGAACTGACGGGCTGTCGTCCCGGCCCCGGCCGGCCCCCACCCGGCTCCGGCGCGCGGCGCCGGGGCACGAGCACGACGCCGCGTGCCCGACAGTACCGGGCTGACCGCCGTCAGGAGGGCTCCGGCCGTCCGAGGGCCGGTACGGGGAGTGACCTCCCCGCCCGCGACCGCGGTCCGCCCGCCGCCTCGGTTCCACAGCAGCCCGGTGCCTCGTCGACGAATGCGGTGAGGCGGCAGAAGCAGGAAGCTCCGACACGTACATCAGCGGCGCCCACCGCGATGTCGCGCTGGAGAGCGAGCTGCCGCGCCTCCTCATCCCGGCCGAGCCGGGTGAGGCATTCGTGGTAGCCGTGCAGGCTCCACACGTTGTTCGGATGGGTGCGCCACCGGGCCAGGGTCCTGTCCATGCGCAGGTCGGCCCGGTACACTGCGGCGGCCTCCTCGATGTGGCCCTGTTCGAGGAGGAGTGCGCCGTAGGGGTGGCGGGCGGGGAGCAGCCAGGCCGGCGGGTCGGTGTACGGCAGGGCGTCCTCGAGCTCGATCGCCCGGCGCAGATCGGCAAAGGCCGCGCCGACGTTTCCCTTACGGTACTCGAGCTCGCCGTCCAGCATCGCTGCGGCTACCTCGAGGACTTCGGCCTCCTTGGCGGGCAGGGAACTGAACCGGGTCTCGGGGACGGCCGCCCGCGCGGTCTCGAAGACGTCCCGGGCCACTTCCGCCTCGGCGATCCGGCCGAGCGCGGAGAAGGCGATCGCCCGCGAGTAGCAGATCATCGCGGTGGTGGCGCTGAACAGTTCCTGGTCCTCAGGCAGTTCGAGGCCGAGGATCTCCTCCCAACGGCCGAAGCGGATCAGCACGTGCGGCAGCGTGGTGCGGTAGCTCTCGGCCAGGTCCGCCATCGGCGGGCTGGTGACCTTGAGCACCTCGGGCGTGACGATCTCGTTCAGTCGCCGGGCCGCCCACAGGGCGTCCTGCGACCGTCCGGCCATCATCGCGCCGTAGGCCAGAAAACGGATGTTGTGCGCACGGTAGGAGAAGTAGCGGCCGATGCGCCTCTCCCGCGCGAAGTACGTGTTGTCGACGGCGGCGGCGACGCGGTTGGAATCGATGGTGTTCCGGTAGTCCCCGCAGGCCGCGTCGATGTGGGTGGCCATGTGGGCCATGTGCGAGCCGTCCGGGACCGCGTGCCGCAGCGCGTCGGCCGCCGACAGGGCCAGCTCGGGCTGGGACGACATATCCATCAGGTGGATGTACATGTGGTTCAGCGCGGGATGGCGCTGGGCCTCGGGCCGGGCCAGGACGGTCTCCAGCACCTCGCGGGCTTCCACGGTGTTCTCCCCGGACGGCTCCCCGTCGTCGCACCACAGGGCGCGGGGGCTCACGCACAGCAGCGCCTCGGTGAAGAGCGCCGTCGCGTCCAGGTCCTCGGTGTGCTCCTCATGGACGGTGCGCATGGCGTCGGCGTAGGCGAGGTCGAGCAGGGCGGGCTCGGCGGTGTCCTGGCCGGCCGCGCGCTCGGGGAAACGGTGCACGAGTGCCCCGATCAGCGCACGCTCCACGGAGGTGGCGTCCTGGGCCAGCGACCGCGCCCGGCCCAGCGCCTCGTGCGCGTACGTGAGGGTTGCGGCCAGGTCGCGGTCGTCGAAGAGCCGCCACGGCTTGTTGTAGTTGGGGCCCGCCGCGTAGGCCATGCCCCAGTAGGCCATCGCGCAGCGGGGGTCGTGCTCAACGGCCTTCTCGAAACACCTGGCGGCCTCGTCGTGGTTGAAGCTGTACGCCCACAACAGGCCGCGGTCGAACCAGAGCTGGGCCTCGGTGGATCGGGTGCTCACCGGGTAGCTGTGCTCGCCGAGGTCGTAGGGGTAGTCGGACACCGGGTGCTCTCCGATCACTCGCGGTTCACGGACGTGACGACCGTAGGCTTCCGCGTGCGGGGGCCGGTAGAGGCCGAGCGGTGATGCGGCCATAACCGACGTCGATCGCTCATCGTCAGTCAGGGGCTTGGCCGAGCTGTGGCCGCACGGCCGCGTCTCGGCGTCATGTCTCCGAATGCGGCAACACGGACCCCGCCCGTCACTCATCGGCCATAAGCAGTGCCTATATGGGTATTCAACACCGTCCCCTACTCCGCGGGCGCGAGGCGGACCTACCGTGAGCAGTCGATGTGGTAACGCCATTCGATGCGGCTCGGCCGCACCGGCGGACCGGACTCCACAGCACATTACCGACGTCATTCGATTCCTGCCCGCAGAGGTGACTGCCGCTCTCCGCTCCGGCCGGCTGTTTTCCTCTCGTGCCAGGCCGTCAGGTGACCCGTGCGCCTGTCGGCACCCGACTCCACCACCGGTCCTCAGGAGCACTACGTGAGATATGACCAAGAAACCGGCACCGCTCATGTCCGGACCTTCATCGAGGCGAACTCCGCCGGGGACTCGAAGGACTCGATATTCGACGAGGTCGTCGACCGAAAGAGCTCGAACTCCATGAAATGGGCCTTCCCCGAGGTTTTCCTCACTCCGGACGAGGTGGCGGCCGACCCCTTGCCGATGTGGGTCGCCGATACCGACTTCAGGGCACCGGAGGCCGTGGCCCACGCGGCCCGGAGTGCAGGGCACCGCTGACACGGTGATGAACGTCGTCGCCGCAGTGGGAGCCAGCCTGTCCGGGCCTCTCATGGGCAGCACCGGCTTCGGCGGACTCAACGCGTTCGCCGGGGCCCTCGTGCTGCCCGTCGTCGTCTTCGGCTTCTTCCTTGCCCACACCCGCAGCCGCACGCGCGCAACGGTGTAACGGGCGTCCGCAGGCTCAGATCAACGTGTCGGCGAGGAGCCGGGCTTGTTGCCGCAGCTCGTCGGCGAGATCGTACGCCCGCTCGTCAGAGAACCTTTCGAGCGGCACGGCCAGGGCGAGTGCGGCGACCAGGCGCCTGGCGCGATCGACGATCGGCACCGCCACACCCGCGACGGCCTCGTTGAACTCGCCGTGATTGACGGCGTAGCCCCGTTTGCGGATCACATCGATCTCGGCCTCGAACGCCTCCCACGTGGTGAGCGTCGCCGCCGTCACGTGGGGGAGGCCGCGCGGAAACAGGCTGTGAAGATCACTGTTGGACAGAGCAGCGAGGAGTGCCTTGCCGCCGGCGCTGGCATGCGCGGGCACCAGAAGTCCGGTGTCCGCGGCCACCCGTACGGCACTGGAACCTTCGGCGCTGTCGATGATCCGTGCGTCAGGCCCCTCGAGGATGAACAGATGGGCCGTCTCACCAGTGGAGAGGGCAAGACCGTCCAAGTATGCGCGGGCCTTCCGGCGGACGTCGAGGTCCCCGACCGCCGCGATCCCGATGGCGATGAGCGTGCGTCCCGCTCTGTACTTGCGCTGCACCCGATCTCGCTGGACAAAGCCTTCGGCTTCGAGTGTGGCTAGGAGCCGGTACACGGTCGACGTGCCCAAGCCCAGCTCTTCCCCCACGGCCACGGCCTTGATGCTCGGTTGGTGCTGCAACATCTGCAGGATGCGCAGCGCGTTCTGCACCGACTGAAGCTTTCCCTCATGATGGGAAGTGTTTTCCCGCATAGAGGGATCTTACGGCAGGTAGATGTCGTTCTGCGGCGCATTCCCTAGCGTGCTCGGCATCACATCGGGGCTCGGCACCGCTCGATCGCGATTCCTGCTTCCTGACGAACCGCCCCCACCGCCGGCGGCACGCACCGGAGCGGACACACGCCAGCCCGGACACCGGCGCCCACTTTGCGCATGTCCGAGAGAGGGAAATGAACGTGAAGACACGACTATCGATGTCATCTCGCTGAAGGCAGAGACCGGCGGATCGCTGTGGAACCCCGTCGTCTGCCGGGTCAACACCGATGCGGGAATCCACGGCTATGGCGAGGCGGCCATGGCGTACGCCATCGGATCATCCGGCGCGTCGGGAATGGTCAAGGACTTCGCCGGATTGGTCGTCGGAATGGACCCGCTGGCGAACGAGGTGATCTGGGAAAAGCTCTACAAGGAGACCATGTGGGCGCAGAACGGCGGGCTCGTCGCCTTCGCCGCGATCAGCGCCATCGACATGGCGCTGTGGGACATCAAGGGCAAGTTCTTCGACGTTCCGGTCCATCAGCTCCTGGGCGGAAAGCGGCGCGACCGACTGCGCAGCTACGCCAGCCAGCTGCAGTACGGCTGGGGAGAGCGGGTCGGCCGGTGCTCCCGCGTGAGCGACTACGTCGATGCCTGCACGAAGGCACTGGACGAGGGCTTCGACGCGGTGAAGATCGACTACCTCATCTTCGACGGTGACGGAAATCGCTTCGTGCCGGAGCAGACCACGCGGCTCCTGCCCTCGGCCACGCTCGGCCTCGTGGAGGAACGGCTCGCTGCCACCCGCAAGGCCGTGGGCTCGGGAGACATCATCATCGAGGCGCACTCGAGCACTGACGTCGCGTCCGCGATCCAGATCGGCAAGCGCGCCGAGAAGTACGACATCTTCTACTACGAAGAGCCGACCACGCCCCATCCTGAGCTGCACCGGCGGGTCGCGGACGCGGTGGACATCCCCCTGGCCAGCGGCGAGCGGATCTACGGCAGGTGGGACTACGCCCCTTACCTCGAAGCAGGAATCCTCGGCGTCATCCAGCCCGACCTGGGCACCTGCGGCGGCCTCACCGAAGCCAAGAAGATCTGCGACACGGCCGCCACCTACGACATCGGGGTGCAGCTGCATGTGTGCGGTACGCCGCTGTCGACGGCCGCGGCACTGCAGGTGGAGGCGGTGCTGCCGAACTTCACCATCCACGAACACCACATCTTCAACCGCATGTCGTGGAACAAGGACCTGTGCGTCCACGACTACCAGCCGGTCGACGGACACATCGAGGTCCCCGACCTTCCCGGCCTCGGCAACGAACTCTCCGCGTACGCCCTCGAGAACGCGCACATCGAGACGGTGTCGGAGCGGCGCGAGCGGTACACACGCACACCGTCGAAGTGACCCTCGTCTCCGTCGCCCCCGCACATCGCGCCGACCGTGCCCAGGAGTCTGCTGCGCCAGATCCCAGCTCAAAGGAGAGTATGCATGGACACGTTGAACAGCCCACCCGGTGACATCCGGCGGAGAACGATGGCGAAGGTTCTTCGGCGCACCGTCCCGTTCCTGATGGCCCTGTACTTCGTCAACATCCTGGACCGGGTGAATCTCGGCTACGTCGCCCTGGACATGCAGGACGAGCTGTCCATATCCGCCGCCGCCTACGGGTCACTGGCCGCCGCGTTCTTCGTCGGCTACTTCTTCTTCGAGGTCCCCAGCAACGTCCTGCTGGAGAAGTTCGGCGCCAACAAGGTGATCTCCAGGATCATGGTGACGTGGGGCATCGTCACCATCCTCACCTTCTTCGTCACCGCATACTGGCAGATCTACGCGCTGCGCTTCCTGCTGGGCGTCATGGAGGCCGGCTTCTTCCCCGGGATCATCTTCTACCTGTCCCAATGGGTTCCGTCCAGGTACCGGGCCAAGGCGGTCACCCTGTTCTTCGTGGGCAGCCAGCTGGGAACCGCGTTCTCGGGTCCGATCGCCACCCGGATCATGGACCACGTCTCCTGGCTCGGCCACTCCGGCTGGCGCTGGGTCTTCATGCTGGAGGGAGTCCCCGCCGTCCTGCTCGGCATCATGGCCTACGTCTACCTGACAAATCACCCGGAAGAAGCCAAGTGGCTGTCGTCGCAGGAGAAGACCTGGCTCACCGCCGAACTCGCCGCCGAGCGGAAGGTCAACCGGTCCGAGAACCATGGGGTGAAGCAGGCGTTCCGCAGCGCACGCGTCTGGCACCTGGCCGGGATCTACATGCTCTTCCAGGCCGGCACCCAGGGCATGGCCTACTGGGCGCCCACCGTGGTGAAGGGAATGTCCGACGCTTTCAGCAACTCCACCGTCGGCATGATCCTCATGGTGCCCCCGCTGCTCTCCATCGGCGTCATGCTGATTCTGAGCCGCCACTCCGACAAGGCCGGCGAGCGGAAGTACCACGCGATGTTCCCCATCGTCCTGGCCGTCTCCGGCATCGTGATCGCCGCTGCCGGCGACAGTGTCACCATGAAGATCGCCGGAATCATCATCTACGGCAGCTCGTATCCGTCGTTCCTCGGGATCTTCTGGACCCTCCCCTCGATCTACCTGACGGGAGTGCAGGCCGCTGTCGGACTGGCCATCATCAACGCCAGCTCGAGCGCGTCCACTTTCGCCTCCAACACCGTTCTCGGATTCCTGAGTGAGGCGTACGGAAATGTCGGCGTCCTGGTTTTCATCGGCGGGTGCATGGGCGTTGCCGCTCTGCTCCTGCTGATGTTCAAGGCATCGGACAGGTCGCTCACCCCCGGCCTCCAGCACGATGTGGCGCCCGCGGCGAAGCCGTCCGATGGCGCTGCGGTGACGCAGCGGACCGAGTGATCAGCAGGCTGCCGGGTTCCTGGTCGCGGCTTCGGCTCACCGCCTCAGGAGGAGTCATGGCCGCGACCGCCTATCGTTGCGAGGAGAAACCACGTTGGAGATCACCAGCGGGACCCCCGATCTTCCGGGAATCGGCAATGAGCTGTCCGCATACGCTCTGACCACCGCCCGCGTCGAGACGGTGTCCGTACCGCGCCACCGGCTGACATACGCGCCGGAGGGCTGACGGGCGACATGGGAACGGACAAGGGGAACAGGTGAAGGTGTGAGTCGTCTCGAACACGACGGCGGAGAGATATCCGGAACGACGCCCGGTGTCGCGCTGACCATCATCGCGGCAAGCACGCTGTTGTCGATGAGTGTGTGGTTCTCCGCTTCATTCGTCCTTCCCCAGCTGACCGAGGAGTGGCAGTTGAGCCCCGGCTCCGGGGCGCTGCTGACCGTCGCGGTCCAACTGGGATTCGTCGTGGGCGCGGTCTTCTCGGCAATGTCGGGAATGGCCGACAGGATGGCCAATCGCGTACTGATGTGCGGCGGCGCCCTGGGCGCGGCGGCGGCCAACCTCGGCGTGCTGCTGGCCGGGGGGCTGTGGCCCGCGGTCGCTCTGCGGTTCGTCACCGGCTTCTTCCTGGCGGCGGTCTATCCGTCAGCGCTCAAGGAGACCGCGACGTGGTTCCGCGCCGGACGGGGCAAGGCGCTGGGTACCGTGATCGGCGCACTCACCGTCGGCTCGGCGCTGCCCCACGCCGTCAACGCCGCCGGAGGTGTGGACTGGCGTCTCGTCATCGCGGTGACGTCCCTCCTGGGCGCGCTCGGCGGGGTGCTCGCCCTTGCCCTGCGGTCGCCCGGGCCGTATCCGTTCCCGCAGCGACACGTCACCCTCGGGGGCGCCCTGCGATCGCTGCGCAATCGCGATGTCGTTCTGGCCGATCTCGGTTACGTGGGGCACATGTGGGAGCTGTACGCGATGTGGGGAACGGTGGCGTCGCTACTGGCGAGCGTTCCGGCCGTCGAGGACTCCGCCCGCCCGAACGTGCTGGCATCGGCGATCGCCTTCCTGTGTATCGGTGTCGGCGCGGTCGGATGCCTGGTCGGTGGTGTACTCAGCGACCGCTGGGGCCGCGCTTACGCCGCCCGCGTCTGCCTCCTCTGTTCCGGCGGCGCCGCGCTGCTGCTCGCCCTCGGCATCGACGCGATGCCATCAGGGGTGATCATCGCAGTGTGCGCCTTCTGGGGCTTCTGGGTGGTGGCCGACTCCGCCCAGTTCTCGGCGCTGGTCACCGAACGAGCGGACCCCGACTACGTAGGCGGCGCGCTGTCGTTGCAACTCGCGCTCGGCTACCTGACCACAGCCCTCACGCTCTGGGGCGTCCCCGTGCTGGTCCAGCACACCTCGTGGCGGGTCGCACTGCTGGTCCTCGCCGCGGGGCCTGTCCTGGGGGTGGCAGCAATGGGCAGGGCAATCGCCAGGGACCGGCGAGGCTCGCCCCACCCGCGCGTATCCCTCTGACAGGGAACCCGACGCGGATGGGGGCCTCTGCGCGCCCGGGACTGCGCCGTTGATCCGGTGCCCATGCGCATGCACGCAGACCGCGGCGGGCTTCAGTTGACCTTCTTGAGCGGCCGGAGCCGCCTGGGCGGCGTGTGCTTGTTGGTTGCTACCGGACCGAGGGCTACGGGAGCGGCGACTCTCTCCACGGCGCCGACGCGAATGCGGCTCCATGGCCGGCCCGGCTCGGCTGCCCGGCCCGGGCTCGCCGCCACCATGGCGGCGAGCCGGGAGGGCCTCTCACTGGTCCTGAGGCTTCTCCAGTCCCGGCCGGACCGGATGCCACGGTGCGTCCCGGCGGGTGCGGCGGGCGCCCGCGGCGAGCCGGAGTGCGCGTACACCGGCCGCTCGCCGGGGACGGGGCCGAGGTAGGTGTGGCCGGTCAGGTGGCACCAGGCGGGCAGGTCGAGTGGTGCGGCGGGGTCGGTGGCGACGACGTGGACGACGGTGCCGGGTGGCGCGCCGTCGATCCGCTTGCGCAGGCGAAGCAGAACGGTGACGCAGAGCAGCCCGGTGCCGTCGACGGTCAGGTCGGCCCCCGGGAGCGCCGATAAATGTGTCATCGGCTGTTCGAGGCCGACGTGGTCGCGGAAGCTGTGGCCAGGGCCGACGGCAGGTCCAGGCCGCACGAGGTGACCGGCCGTACGCTGCCCTCGGCCAGGCGATAGGACAGGCCGACGACCGCCGCCCGCCCGGCGGTGACCTGGCCTGCGAGTTCCCGGGAACGGTCCATGACGAGGTCGACGGTGTGGCGGACGTGCGTGTCGATGAAGCCGTCGTCTTCCCTCACGCCGGCGGCCTGAGCGGCCAGCACACTGGGGGTCACCCGCTCGATCACGTCTCGCACGTACCCATGGGCGCTCGTGCCGTTCGCCACGGCCGCGCGGGTAGCCGCGACGGCTCCACAGGCGTCATGGCCGAGGACCACGACCAAGGGGCAGCCCAGCACGCTTACTCCGTACTCGATGCTGCCGAGGACCTCTGGTCCCACGGCGTGCCCGGCGGTGCGCACCACGAACAGGTCTCCCAGCCCTTGGTCGAAGATGATCTCGGCGGCCAGACGGGAGTCGGAGCATCCGAGCAGTACGGCGTACGGGTGCTGGGCGGATGCCGTGTCGGCGCGGCGACCGGCGTCCTGGTTGGGGTGCCGGGGTGTGCCGTCGGTGAAGCGCTGGTTGCCGGCCAGGAGCAGGTCGAGGGCTTCGCGCGGGGTGGCAGGGGTTCCAGGGGTGTCGTCACTCATGGCCCGCAGGCTACGACCACGCCCGGCTCACCGACGCGCGGGGGTGGGTGGATAACGTGTCGGTGCGTTCAGACGAGGAGGGCCGGCGGTGGCGTGACCTGATGCACGAAGCCGGCCGGCAGGCCGGGCACGATCCCGACCGGATCTCCTTCAGCCGTACCCTGCGCGTCGTCGGCGTCCGCCGGCTCCAGGAAGCCGTCGGCGCACACACGGCCCCGTCGGCAGCCGTGGGACACGGCGTCCCGAGCGGGCCGGAATCCGTTCCCCGCCCGCCCTGAGCCCACTGCCCTTGTCAGCCGGACCTGACGCCGCAGTCGGGCGTCGCCGAGGACAGGACGGCGTGCGCCGCGCGTTCCCCGGAGAGCAGGGCCCCTTCGATGTGCCCGGCATGGTCGGTGGCCGTCTCGGTCGAGGCCCAGTGCAGCCGGCCACCGAGCGCCGGCCGCTGGTAGAGGGGGTGACCGAAGAGTGAGTAGTCGGCGTGCGCGGGCGCGGAACGCGGGGCTGTCCAAGGCTCACGGCTCCAGTCCTGCACATGCAACGCCTCGGGTGCAGCGGCGGCGGGCCCGAAGCACGCCCCGAGCTGTGCGGCCACCGCGTCTTCGAAGCCCGGCCGGACGAGGCGGGCGTGGGCGAAGCCGAACAGTGCCGCGGGACGGCCGCCGGCCCCGGACATGTCGTGGATCTCCTGAAGCGGTCCGGACCGGCTGAAGGCGGTGCCGGCGAGTCCTTCCTCCCGCCAGAAGGCGGAGGGGTAGTGGACGACGACCTTGGCGACGGCAGCCATCCACACCGGGGTGGAGCGGGCCAGCCGGACGAGGCTGCCGGGAAGCGTGTCACCGAAGTCGATGCGCTCCAGCGCCAGCGCCGGCGGGACGGCCAGGACGACCTGAACAGCACTGAACGTGCGCTCCGAGGTGTGCACGTATACCCCGCCCCCACCGGCGGGGCGGATCCCGGTGACGGGTGTGTCCAGCAGCACGGTGCCTTCGGGCAGCGCCGCCGCGAGTACCGAGGCCAGGCGCTGAGCCCCGGCTGCGAAACGGTAGGCCGGGACGTCCATCATGGTGCCCGGGTAACGGCGGGCGCCCGTCCCGTCCTGAAGGAGGGCGTCTCCGGCCAGATGCTGGTCGAAGACCTCCGTCCCGGTCCGGGCGGCCAGAGTGGCGACGCGCTTCTCCCCCGGCCAGAACCAGGTGGCACCCCAGGGCACCGCCGTCGACGGGCGTACTCAGCAGACGACCGCCGACTCGCGTCCGCGCCTCCAGGCAGAGGACACCACGTCCGGCGCTGTGCAGCGCGGTCGCGGCGGCCAGCCCGGCGGCGCCGGCGCCGATCACGATGACGTCATGACTGCCACTGCGGGGCATGGGTGGCTTCCCTTCGGCAAGTGGTGGGGTACCGGCCGCTTCAGGACGGAACGGCACAGGCAGTACGGCACGGCAGCGAACAGGGGTCCGCCCCCGACAGGGGTGTCCGCCGGGCGGGAGCGGACGCGACCGGCTGACCGGCAGGCAGGGCACGAACACGGCAGGGGACGAGCCGGTACGGTCACGACACCTGGGCGGTGTCCAGCACGATGCGGAACCGGGGGGTTGCGGACCGCAGGCGTGAGACGGCCTCACCGGCCTCCCTCAGCGGCATCCGCTCGGTCATGGGGCGTACTCCGTTGGTGACGGCGAAGACCATGGCCTCCTCCGTGTCCCGGGGGCTGCCGGTCAGATGCCCGGTCACACTCTGTCCCTGACTCACCAGTCGTCCCACGGGAAGGCGGAGAGAGCCGTCGTCCACCCCCACCAGGGTGAGCCGGCCGTGCACCCGCAGCCCGCTGATCAGGTCCTCCAGTGCCTCGGTCGAGGAAGCGGTGCACACGATGTGGTCCGCGCCGCCCAGTTCCGCGAGGGCCGCGCCAGGGGCCCGGCGCGTGCTGTCGATGTAGTGCCGGGCTCCCAGACCACGCGCGAGTTCCTCTCGGTCGGTGCCGCGGGCGATGGCGATCGTCTCGTAGCCGAGCCGCGCCGCGAACTGCACCGCGAGATGCCCCAGCCCGCCCAGCCCGAAGACGGCCACCCGGCCACCGGTCCGCGTACCGGCCTTGCGCACGGCGTTGAAGCAGGTCACGCCCGCGCAGCCGAAGACCGCCGCGTCGAAGAGGTCCAGGCCGTCGGGGATCCGCGCCAGCGCGTCGGCCGGCACGGTGATGCTCTGCGCCCAGCCACCCGGGTAGGACAGTCCCGGCACCCTCCGCTCGGGGCAGTGCACGACGTCGCCGTCACGGCAGAAGGCGCAGTGCCCGCAGCTGCCGCCGAACCAGCCGACGGCCACCCGCTCCCCGACCGTCCAGCCCCGCACCCGGTCACCGACCTCGGCGATGATCCCGGCGACCTCATGTCCGGGCGTCACCGGAGCATCCGGGTGCGCCTTCGTCGCCATGGCCGTGCCGATATCGGCGTGGCACACGCCACTGGCCACGACGGACACCCGGACGTGATGTCCTCGCGGCGGGACGGTAGGAGCGGCGGACGGGATCAAGGGGCCGTTCGGCTCGGCCACGACCATGGTGACAGCGGAGTGAGACACGGTGCACTTCCTGGATGAACAGCTGCGAGTGTTATAAGGGTGAGTGATGAGGAGGTCACCAGGCGGCCCACGGTAGGCACCGGTGAGCGGGGACGGTAGGTGATATCAGCGAATGGGGCGATAAGTGGTGGCTATGACGGAACGACTGAACGTCGAGGGACTGCGCTATGCGCAGGCGGTCGCCGAGACGCGATCCTTCAGCGCCGCGGCGCGGGCGTACGGTGTCACTCAGCCGGCCTTGTCCAACGGGATCGCGAAACTCGAGGAGCGGCTCGGGGAGAGGCTCTTCGACCGGTCGCCGCGCGGCGTGACCCAGACCGCCTTCGGCATCCGCATGCTCCCTCTCATCGAGCGTGCCGTGGCCGCACTCGACGCCGTCGCGGCGGAGGCCAGAGGGCTGACCGAACCGAGTGAGGACAAGATCCTCATGGGCGTCTCGCCGCTCATCGGCCCGCAGCTGGTGGCCCGGGCGTTCAGCGCCGTCCGCGAGTTGCCCACACCCCGCGATCTCGTGCTGCGCGAGGCGAACATGCAGGACCTGCGGGACGGCCTGCGGGCCGGGCAGCTCGACATCATCCTCATTCCTGCCGTGACGGCGATGCCGCGATTCGAGCACCGGGTCATCGATGTGGAGCCCATCGTCGTCGTCGGCCCGGCCGCCGGGGACGATGCCGCGCTCGAACTCGCCGAAGCCGCGGACGAACAGTTCATCCTCGTGCCGGACGCGTGCGGCCTGACGACGTTCACCACCCAGCTCTTCCAGGCGCACGAAGTGCCGTTGCGCACCTATCCGGGGGAAGCGGCCAGCTATCGCGTGCTGGAAGAATGGGCCGGTCTCGGGCTGGGCTCGGCGATGATTCCCCAGTCCAGGCTCACCTCGCCGGATGTCCCCCATCGCCCCTTGCTGAACGGGGGCCGGGAGGTGCAGATCTCCTTCGAGGCCGTGTGGCACCCGGACTCCGCGCTGCGCGCAGACCTCACCCTTCTGGCGAAGGCACTCGGCGCATCCTCTTAGCCATACTCGACGCTTATGCCTCGATTCAGTGGACGCCCCTACCGGACCTTGCGGCGCGTGCCTAGCTTGGCGGTATTCCCGCGGTAGTCCCGCAGCGCATTGTCAAACACGCCAGAAAGGCAGCCATAGCCATGGCCTATCTTGAGATCACACTGCACGTGGACCCGGCCAACCGTGTTGCGGCGGCGGCCGTCTACGAGAAGTACAAGCAGCGGTTCCTGGACACCGTCGCCGGCGCCACCAGCAAGGAACTCCTGATCCGGGACGAAGACGTGCAGGTGCTCCACGGCTTCCGGTCCGCGGCGGACGCCGGCGCATACCTGGACAGCACGCTGTTCACCCAGGACGTCGTGGGCGAACTCCGGCCGTTGCTGCGGACAGAACCCGACGTGCGCGTCTACGACACCGTCTGATGTCCCCGACACCGTCCCCGCCCCCGCACGTCTCGACTGCTCCGTCCGGCGCAGCGGCGAGAACGCGGCACGGGACAGGACAGTCCCGGTCTTCGACCCCGATCGTGTGGCGAAACGGCAGTACATGAAGGAGCGCGGCGTGAGTGATGTGCGAGTCACCCCGTGGCAAGACGGCGATTTCCCTCCTCCCCCGCCTGAGTTGCTTGCGGGTATGCGGGCCCGTCGGCCCAACGGCCAACTGATCGGCATTGACCGGGTATTGCTGAGAAGCATCCCGCTCGCAACTGGCTGGAACGGGCTACTGGGCCGGGTCCGCGCCGAATTCAGCCTGGAGCTGGAGTACCGAGAACTGATCATGCTGCGGGTTGCCGTTCTGAACCATGCGGACTTCGAATGGGGCGTGCATTACCCGGCGTACCTGCGGGCAGGTGGCACAGAAGAGAAGTGCGAAGCCCTGAAGGAACAGAGCGGAGGCAGCGACATCTTCAACGAAGAGGAGCGCGCCCTTATCACGCTCACCGACCAGTCAACGAACCGAGTCGAAGTTGACGCTGAAGTCATCGACGGACTGAAGCGCCTGTTCGGTGAGACGAAAACAGTGGAAGCGGTTGCCACGGTCGCGGCCTACAACATGGTCTCCCGCTTCCTGGTGGCACTGGCCATCTGAAGCGCCGGCGAAAGACTGTGGCACACCGCCTCGCCCCGGGTCGTTCCCGCCTGACTGCGGGGACGACCTGGCATCGCCGTGCTGTGCGGCGATGCCGCACAGCCCCGAGGCCGCTTCTCAGTCGTGGTCCGGGCGCAGCCGGCGGTTGGTGCCGGAGCGGCCGATGTCCAGGTCCAGCAACGAGGTCAGTGTGGTGCCGCTGTTCCAGAAGCCGAGCAGGTTGACGTCGATGAGCGTCAGGTGCTGCCGGGCGGCGAAGGTGCGGGCGGGGCCGGTGAAGACGCAGGAGGCGACGAAGAGGGGGACGTCGGCGCCGTGTTCGGCGCGTGCGGTGCCGTTGAACGTCTGGATGTCGCGGCTGCCGACCGTGCGATGCTTCGCATAACGCTTGCACTGAATGACGATCTTCCGCCCGTCGGGCAACCAGCCGATCACGTCGGCGCCCAGGTCGCCGGCGCCACCGACTCGCTTCACGCGGGTGCAGCCGTCGCGACGGCACAGCTCAGCGACGTACTCCTCGAACTCGCGATCGTCCATGGCCCAGACCACGTCCAGCGATCGGCGGGCCTGCCGCCGCTCTTCTTCGGCGAGCCGTGTTTTCTCGGCCTGTGCTTCGCGTCGCCCGGCGCGTACCAGGCCCGTGACCACGACCGCGGCGACCAGTGTGGCGACTACCCCCAGCAGCGCTGTCCCCATGTCTTCTCGCCCCTCCCCTGTGTAGCGATCTGCCGCCCTTGTTGCTCCCCATGCGGCGGTGGATCCATCCGTTGGGTTCCCGGCAGGTGAGGGGCCGAGGTGCGGCAGTTCCTGGCCCCGTTGTGGACGGCGACCGACACGCTGCCCGCCAAGCGGCCACCCCGGCCATCAGAACGCCGGCGAACCACCCGAAAGCGCGGCGCTCCGCGGGCCCCGCCGGAAAACAGCGGACGGGCGGAGGCCTTGGGTGCTCCCCCCTTGGCACACGAACCGCCCCAGACGCAGCCGTGCCTACCGGCCCAGGCCGCGCCGGATCGCCTGCTCGACCGGCGAGATCCCGTGGTCCACGTCGTACGGCTCGGCCGGGTCCAAGGGCGGCTGGGCGAGGAACCGCGGCCGTGTGCCGTGGTGCGGTTGAGCGGCGTGTACCACAAACGGGTGGCACAGGTAGACATCACCGGGCCGGCCAGTGGCGAAGGTGACCGCACGGTGCTCGGTCGCCGGTACGGCCCGCGTCGAGATGTCCAACATCGTCAGGCCGTGCTCGCCGTACGGCGCCAGCAGGGGTGCCACGTCGAGGTGCGAACCGACCCGGATGCGGGTGGGCGCTTCGTTCTCGCCGATCTCGGAGAAGAGAAAGAGCATGAGCAGGGCCCGTCCCTTGGAGGCCACGTTGACGCGGTAGCTGAAGCAGTCGGCCGGGTCGGCGTCGCCCTGGAAGCTCGCGTCGAGGTGCCATCCGTCGTCGCCGGGCGGCTGGGCGCTGGGAAACCGGATCGGAAACGTGCCGAGCCCGCCGCGTGGCGTCCAGCGACCCGGCCCGACCAGCCGGTCGAATGCCGCGGTCAGCCGAGGGCTGTTGGCGGCCACCCGGAACGGTTCTTCCGTATGGCCGTTGATCCTGATCACCGGCCTGGTCCAGGTGACCGGGTCGTCGGGATCGCATCCGGTGTCCCTCCACAGGATCGCCCGGCACTCAGCCGCCACCTCCTCGGGAAACGCCTGCTCGACCTTGACGAAACCGTCCTCGATGAACCGGTTGACCTGGTCGTCCGTCAACATGACCCCAGACTGCCAAGAACCAGCGGTCACCGGCGAATGGGTTTTCGCCCCCTCGCCGCCGCGCCCCCTCGCCTCGTCCCCCTCGCCGCGTTGCCGCCGAAGGCGGAGGCAGCGGGGGACGTTTCGCTCGTCCACCGGGTCTTGGGAGCCCGCGCTGCCGGGCTCATGACCGCGTTCACGGGCGCGGCTGCCGGGCTTCAGGCCCCGTCGCGCCGGGTCTTCTCCGGACGGCAGCCCAAGATGACCGAGACGTCACAGCGGGGAACCGCGGGGCTGCTCGAGAGGATCAAGGAAAGCAACGTGGACGTGGCCTTCGTAGGAGTCGAGATCCAGGACGAGCGCCTCAGGGCCAGGCCGATCAAACCGGTCCCGTGCCCCACCCCGGCCCGCGGCGGTGGTCCGTACGGCGCTGGAGAGGGGGACGAGCCGACTGGAGGGGGAACGGGCCGAGCCGGGCCGTCGCGGGGTGGGCTACCACCCCCATGGCGGACGCCGTCCTGTTGCTTCGAGGACCACGCCCTGCGTGAGGACGGCGAGCACCGGGAACGCGTCACCGCCCACCACTCCACGTGCCGTCGGCAGCGCCGCCTACTCCCCAGGGCGTGCTGCCGCACCGGACGCACCGTCCGCGAGCTGACCGAGCGTCTCGGTGAACCCCTTCCAGGCGGTCTCGGTGTCCTCGGAGCGGTCGTGCTCGCCCCGGAACCACTCCACGAACTCGGCGACGTCCAGCAGGCTCCACCGCAGTCGGTACAGCGCGAGCCCGGCCGGGTCCGGTGTGCGGCCGGTGAGTTCGGTGTAGCGCGCCAGTTCCGAGGGGTCGGCGGAGATGAGGGACAGGTCGCGCTCAGGCGGGGCGAGCCCCACCGTGTCCCAGTCGACCAGCCGGTAACCGTCCTCGCCCAGGATGAGGTTGCCCGGATGCGGCTCGCCATGCGTGACGACGAGGGGTGCCCCACGGCGCCGTACCTCATCGGTCAGCTCGGCGAACTCCGCGCAGCGGGCGCGGATCGTCGCGGCGTGCTCGGCCAGCAGCTCCCGGGCGGGCTCGGCGAACGGGCCGCCCGACCACACGGCGTCCAGCTCGCCCAGCGCCTCGTGGACACCACTGAGCCCGGCGGGCTCCAGGGTGGTCGGCGGAGTGGTCTCCGGCGGCGTCCGGCCGTGCAGATCCGCCAGGAGTTCCAGCACCTGGTCGCGCTCGGCCTCCGAAAGGCGCTGCCCGAACTGACCCGGGCGGCCCGGCACATGGGGGAACACCGCGAGGGCGTACCGCGCGTCCAGGGCGACGACCGTCCTGCCGTCGGCCGCGGGTACGGGCGCGACGACGAACCGCAGTCCGTCGCGCTCGCGCAGGGTTCGCGCGGTCTCCATGGCCCGCCGCAGGCCCTCCAGCGCCGCTGCGGCGCCCCGTCCGCAGTACTCCTTGTGCTCGAGATCGGAGACGGTGGCGAACCACGGCCTGCCGTCCTCGTCGATGACCTGCCAGTGGTAGTCCCCGAAGCCGACCGGGGCGTAGGAGACGCTCGAGGGAGGCACGCGAAATCCTCTTAAAGCATCCCATAAGCGTTCTTCATTGAATTCTTCCGGAAGATTCTGCATAGCTCCACGCTAGCAACTGGTGTCCCCCGCGGGAAAGTTGACGTCGAAGTTCCGCGTGCCGCGCAGCGGGGAGCAGACCAGCAGCGGTGCCACCGCGATCAGCGCCCCGGCCAGCACCCACAGCGCCGTGCGGACCCCCAGATGTGCCGCGAGCGCGCCACCGGCCATGGCACCGAGGGGGGCCACGCCCCATACCGCGAAACGGAAGATCGCCGACACCCGGCTGAGCATGCCCGCCGGACAGGCCCGCTGGCGGTAGGTGACCTGGAGGATGTTGAAAGCCGTGACGCCGACGCTGATGGCGATGTGCGAGAGGGGGAAGAGCGCGATCCTCCAGCCGTCGTCGGTCAGCGGAGTCAGCAAGAGGAACGGGGCCGCCGCGGGCACCGCGAGCACGGCGGTCCGGGCGTCCCCGAAGCGCCGGGCCAGGCGGGGCGTCAACCAGGCTCCGGTCAGCGCGCCCACCGCGCCGGACGCGAGAAGCACTCCGACCAGGCCGGGCGGAACGGCGACGACCTTGCTCAGGAACACCACGTTCAGCGCGAACGCCCCGGAGAAGACGAAGTTGTTCAGCCCGGCCGACAGCGCGAACGCGCGCAGCACCTTGTGGTCGCGGACGAAGCGCAGTCCTTCCCAGGTCTGTCGGACCAGGCCATGCGGCGGCTTGGGCGGCTTCGGCTCGGGCACCGCGATGCGCCACAGCAGCACGGCCGAGACGGCCGAGGCGACGGCGTTCGCCGCCAGCGCCCAGTACGCGCCGAGCCCCTGCACGGACAGCCCGCCGAGTCCGGGCCCGCCCAGCTCCGCTCCGGACCGCACCAATTGGAGCGTACTGTTGCCCTGGACCAGACGGTCGTCGCTGACCAGGTGCGGCAGGTAGCTGTGGTCGGCGATGTCGCCGAACAGTTGCGCGCCGCCGAGCAGCAGCGCCGCCCCGTAGATCATCGGCAGGGACAGCACATCGCCCGCCCAGGCGAGCGGCAGCGATGCCAGGGCCACGCATCGGGTCACGTCGGCGGCGATCATGACGCGGCGCAGGCGCATCCGCTCGACCAGCGCCCCGGCGGGCAGTCCGAGGACCAGATAGGCGGCGAAGTAGGCGCTCTCGATCAGGGCCGTCTGCCAGGCCGACGCGTCCAGGGCCAGGACCGCGGTCAGCGGCAGCACCACGAGCGTCGCCGCGGCCCCCGTCTCGTTGAGCACGTGCGAACCGACGAGGAGGCGGAAGCCCGTGCGCCGGGCCCGGCCACCACCGGAGTCCGGACCTGCCGAGGTGTCGGAGCGCCGCGCCTCGGCCTGGGCCCGGCCCGGAGTGCCGCCCTGGTCGTTGTCGCGGAGGGGATCAGCCATCGCCGGCCACGGTGCGGTCGTCCTCCGTCGCGCGCCACTGGTTTTCCGCCCCCGGCACGGACTCGCGGCGTCGCGCGGCCACCGCCGCGGGCTCCTGCGGCGCCGTCACTCCGCACCGACCAGCGCGCGCAGCCTGTCGGCGAGGGCGGGCGCGCAGGCGAGCGTCAGCGCGCCGCCGGGTTGTGCCCCGGGGGCACCCCCCACCCACGTGCCCGCCTCCTGGGCGATCAGCGCTCCGGCCGCGTGGTCCCACGGCCGGAGGTCGGCCTCGTAGTAGCCGTCCAGACGGCCGGCGGCCCTTGGCGTGTCCGGCGCGCAGCGTGCGGAAGTGGGCCCCGACCACCTCGCCGAAGGCCGGTCCGTCGCACCGTCGCGGTGCGTGGCACGAGCACACGGCGCGCGGGGGCCGCGCCGGGCAGCCCGAGCCCGGTGAGCCGCCGGCGCTCGAAGTAGCGCCAGGTGTGGCCGTTCAGGTGCCGGCTCAGATAGCGCTCGGCCGCCGGACGCAGGTCGACGTGGTGCTCGGGCTGCATCACGAAGCCGACGGCCCGCACCAGATCGCCCAGTGTCTCCGGTACCCGGTCCTCTCGGGGGGACCACCAAGAGCTGCGTGGTGCCAGTGGTCCCCATGGCGCAGGACGATAGTGCCCACGCGGGTCCGTGTCCGGCGTTCACCGGCCCGGGGCCGCGCCGCGGTGGCCGGATCCGGTGCCACCGAACGAGCGGCGGCCGCCTGGTGAGGGCCGCGCGTATCCCGTCACCCCAGCGACCGCCCCTCCCGGCGAGTTCCGGACGACCGGCAGCCCGCGCCCCCCACCCACGCCGAGACCCCTCGGCGGCGGGGCGCCACGGCGTGGGGTGCCGGTACCCGACGACGCGGCCCGGTGGGGTGCCGGGCCGCGCCGGGGCGGGTGGTTCAGGCGGTAGGCTGCCGCTCACCGGCCGTGGCGGCTTCTTCCTCGCCGGCCCGCCGGCGGCCGGTGAGGGCGCTGCCGACGAAGACGGCGGCCAGCGCGCAGACGATCAGGCCGATGACGGCGGCGTGGCTGATGCGGACGGCCCCGCCGAGCAGCAGCCCGGAGACGCCGAAGTCGGCGTCCGAGAAGGTGGAGTTCTGCAGTCCGACGTCACCGAGGAAGGGCAGGACGAGCAGCGGGAGGAACGTGATCAGGAGGCCGTTGACCATGGCGCCGAGTACCGCGCCGCGCCGTCCGCCGGTCGCGTTGCCGAGGACGCCGGAGGCCGCGCCGGTCATGAAGTGGGCGACGATGCCGGGGATGATGATCGTGCCCCCGACGGCGACGAGGACGCCCATCCCGATGAGTCCCCCCACGAAGCTGGACAGGAAGCCGATCAGCACGGCGTTCGGGGCGAAGGTGAAGACGATCGGGACGTCGAGGGCGGGCCGGGCGTTGGGGACCAGCTTCTCGGAGATGCCCTTGAAGGCGGGGATGATCTCGGCCAGGACGACTCGGACACCGGCCAGGATGATGAACACGCCGGCGGCGAACTTACCGGCCTGCATCACGGCCCACAGCAGATACCACTGGCCGTTGCTCAGCTTGTCCTCGACGTAGCCCTGCCCGGCCACCAGGGTGACGAGCAGATAGATGACGCCCATGGAGCTGGCGATGACGACGGTGGTGTCCCGCAGGAAGCCGAGCCCCTTGGGGATCTTCAGGTCTTCCGTGGACTTCTCGGGGTTGCCGAAGAGCTTGCCCACCAGACCGCTGGTGGCGATGCCGAAGTTGCCCGTGTGGCCGAGCGCCACGTTGTCGTTCTTGGTGGCCTGGCGCATCCAGGGCTGGACGAGGGCGGGCGAGAGGGTTGTGATCAGGCCCTGGGCGAGAGCGCCCCAGAGGACGGCCTGCCAGGAGCTGAAGCCGTTGGCGATGAGAATCACGGCGATCATCGCCGCCAGGTACAGGGCGACATGCCCGGACATGTAGATGAACTTGAACCGGGTGAACCGCGCCAGGAGCACGTTCACCACCATGCCGAAGAAGAAGATCAGCGCGGCCTGGGATCCGTAGTCGGTGAGGACCTTGCCGACGATGGCCTCGTTGTTGGGCACGACGCCCTGGACCCCGAAGGCGTGCTGGAACATGTCGCCGAACGGAGTCAGGGCATCGGAGACCACTCCGGCGCCCGCCGCCAGGACGAGGAAGCCGACGAATGCCTTGGTCGTCCCCTTGATGGTGTCGGAGAGGGACTTGCGTTGCAGCACAAGGCCCAGGAGGGCGATCAGGCCGACGATGACGGAGGGTTCGCGGAAGACATCGAGAAGGTTCTGCAGAACGCTGTTCACTGACAACGCCTCTCTTCGGGCACGACGAGGCCGTGACGGCGGGGAACGGTGGATGCCGGGGTGAGCGGCGGGAGGGCGCACGGCCGGACGGGCGGTGGCGCGGCCCGTGATCGACGGGGAAGGGGGACGTCGAGTGCTGCGGGCCGGGATGCGCAGGGTTGCGCGGGGAGTGCGCATGACGGTGGTGCACGCGGTGTGCCGCGGGCCCAGGGCGCATGGGCGGTGGCTGCCCGATGTGCGGTGGGGCGGGCGCCGCCACATCGGGCCGCGCCGCGCCGGGACGAACGGGTGGGTGCGGGTCAGAGCAGCCCGTGCCGGGCGGCGGCGGACTTCACCGCTTCACGCAGTTCGTCCATGTCGATGATGCTGTTGAGGACAACCACGTCGCCCAGGCCCTGAGCGGCGTCCTCCAGGTCCTTCGCCACGAAGAACACATCGGCGCTGCCCGGTCCGGCCGAGCTGATGTCGGAGTGCTCGACCGTGACGTCCGAGAGCCCCAGCTCACCGACGATGGTCTCGATGTTCATGCGCACCATGAAACTGCTGCCGAGTCCGGTGCTGCACATGGCCAGAAACTTCATCGGGACTCCTCGAACTGAGTGATCAACTTGATGACATCGGGCGCTGAGGAGGCGTCGCGCAGCGCTTGACGGGTCCGGACGTCCGAGAGGATGCGGGCGAGGGACGCCATGGCGCTCATATGCGCCTCGGCGTCGACGGCCGCGAAGCAGAAGTAGAGGTCGACCGCGTGCTCCGGCTGGTCGAGCAGCGGGGCGGGCTCCGCGAGCCGGAGCATCGAGACGGCGGTGCGCAGGGCCCCCTTCTCGGGCCGTGCGTGGGCCAGCGCGATGCCGTGGCCCAGATCGATGTACGTTCCGCCGGCCGCGATCGACTCCAGCATGGCCTGGACGTAGCCGGGGGTGATGTCACCCGCGTCGAGGAGCGGCCGGGCGACCTGGGTCACGGCGTCCCGCCAGTTCAGCTTGTCCGAGGAGAAACGTATCTTCTCCTCGGTCAGGAGATCACTCAGCATGTGCACCTACAGGGTTGTTCCAAGGCCGGTGGAGAGCCCTACTCGACATCGGCGACGATGTCGAAGGAGAGTTCCGCGGTCTCGGGGAGGAATTTCGATGTGCCGTGGATGACCGGTTTCCCACCCGGTTCGAAGACACATGAGGTGGCCAGCAGCAGCGGCGACCCTTCGGCCACGCCGAGCAGGCCCGCCTCGCGCTCGTCGCAGATGTGCAGGCCGACCACGATCTCGTTGCGGGCGAGCAGCAGATCGTGGTGGGCGCGCAGATAGGCGTAGAGCGAGGTGGAGGTGAAGTCGGTGGTCAGGACATCCGGGAACCGCTCCTCCGGCACGAACGACTCGGCCAGATGGTGCACCACTCCGTTGACCCGGCGCAGCCGCTCCAGCCGGATGACCGATGCGGCCCGGCTGATGTCGAGCGCGGCCGCCAGCCGGGCCCCGGCCCGTATCCGCTCCTGGGCGACCACCTCGGAGGTGACGGTGTGCCCCTGGCGGGATAGCTGGGTGTGGAAGCCGGTGACCTCGTTGACGAACCGCTCGCGGTGCTTCAGGTGGTAGCGCGGGTGGGTCACGAAGGTGCCACGGCCGTGCTCGCGCACGAGGTATCCATCCTGGACCAGTTCGTCCACCGCACGGCGCAGTGTGATGCGGCTCACTTCGTACTCCGCGCACAGCACGCTCTCGGCGGGCAGCTGTCCGCCCACGGGGAGGTCACGGATGCGGTGCAGAAGGTGGTCACGCACTTGCGCGTACTTGTGCCCCGCCATCCCTGATCTCCTCATCGAGTTCATATGTCGTCGAGACGTCATGATGACTACAGGTTGCTGAACGCGTCAATAGCCGAAACCAAAGCGAAATACGAGGGCCCGCCGACGTCTCTGTACTGGATCTTCCCCCTCCGCCCTTCAGCTGAGCTGTGAGGTTCGCCTCCCGGGAGATCCCTGGTGCACGCACGGACATGTCGGCTACGTTTCCGAAGTCATCATGACGTCATGACCTCTCCAAGGAGTCTCCGTGACCTTCGCGACAGAGCAGCCGGCCACGCCCTCCCCCCGCCGGGCCGGGCGCGTGCTCGACAGGGCGGATGAGCGGGCCATCGCCGTGGCACGAGCCCTGACCGTGGACGCCGTCGAGGCGGCCGGCTCCGGCCACCCGGGCACCGCGCTGGCGCTGGCTCCCGTGGCCCATCTGCTGTTCCAGCGCCACATACGGCACGACCCCGCGGACGCCACATGGGAGGGACGCGACCGGTTCGTGCTCTCCTGCGGCCACGCGAGCATCCTCCAGTACACCCAACTCCACCTCACCGGCTACCGCCTCGAACGGGACGACCTGCGGCGCTTCCGGCAGCTCGGCTCCCTGACCCCGGGCCACCCCGAGTACGGGCACACCGTCGGCGTGGAAACCACGACCGGGCCGCTGGGCCAGGGCGTTGCCACCGCCGTCGGCATGGCCATGGCCCTGAAACGGGACCAGGGCCGGCTGGCCGGGGCCGATACGGCCGGCCTTCCCGACCGCACCGTATGGGTGCTGTGCTCCGACGGCGACCTCCAGGAGGGCATCTCCTACGAGGCCGGGGCCCTCGCCGGACGCCACCGCCTGGACAACCTGGTGGTGATCTGGGACGACAACTCCATCCAGATCGAGGGGTCCACGGACCTGACGACCCGTGAGGACACCGCCGCCCGCTTCGCCGCCCAGGGCTGGTTCGTCCAGACCGTGGGCCTCGCCGCCGACGGCGACATCGACATCGACGCACTCGACACCGCGCTGACCACCGCCCGCGCCCACACCGGGCGGCCCAGCCTCATCGCGCTGAAGTCGCAGATCGCCTTTCCCGCCCCCAACGCGGTCAACACCGCCGCCTCGCACGGCGCTCCCCTGGGGGCGGCCGAAGCCGCGGCGGTCAAGGCCCGGCTGGGCGTCACCGGCGAGCCGTTCACCGTTCCGGAGGCGGTGTTGCGGCACACCAGGCGCGCCGTCGCCCGGGGTGCCGAACTGCACCGCGCCTGGGACACCGCGTTCGCCGCATGGGCGGCCGCCCACCCCGAGCGTGCGCGGGCCCGCGCACAGGCCATCCGGCCCGTGGACCCCGCCGCGGTCGCCGGGGCGCTCCCGGTGTTCGAGCCGGGAACCCTGGTCGCACCGCGGGACGCCTCGGGGAAGGTCATCCAGTCCCTGGCCGAGGCGCTGCCGCGGCTGTGGGGCGGCTCGGCCGACCTCGGCGACAGCAACCGCACGACCATCGCGTCCGGTGGTTCGTTCCTCCCGGCCGACGAGGCGGGCGGACAGGGCCTGAGCGGCCGCAACATCCACTGGGGGGTACGCGAACACGCGATGGCCGCCGCGCTGAACGGCATCTCCCTCATCGGCTACGACACCCCGTTCGCCGGCACCTTCCTGGTGTTCAGCGACTACCAGCGGCCGTCCCTGAGACTCGCCGCCCTGATGAAGCTCCCGGTGGTCCACGTCTGGTCCCACGACTCCGTGGCCCTCGGCGCGGACGGCCCCACCCACCAGCCGGTGGAACACCTCGCCGCGCTGCGGGCCATGCCGGGGCTGTCGGTGGTCCGCCCGGCCGATGCCACCGAGACCGCGGCCGCGTGGCTGAGCGCACTCGACCGCCCGGGGCCGGTCGGACTGGCCCTGGCCCGTCAGGCACTGCCGGTGTTGCCGGTCCCGGCGGACGAGGTCCGTGCCGGAGTGGCCCGCGGTGCCTACGTGGTGGCCGGCGCCGTGGACGCCGTGGACGTGGTCCTCATGGCCAGCGGCAGTGAGGTGTCACTCGCCCTGGCGGCCGCGGACACGCTCGCCCGGCGGGGCGTGGCGGCCCGGGTGGTGTCCGTTCCGTGCAAGGAGTGGTTCACCGAACAGGACGCCGCCTACCGGGACGCGGTGCTCCCGCCCTCGGTCCGCGCCCGTGTCGTCGTCGAGGCCGGGTGCGCCTTCGGCTGGCACGACTTGCTCGGCGAGCACGGCCGGGCCGTGACCGTCGAGGGCTTCGGCACCTCCGCCCCCGCGCAGCAGGCGATGGCGTCGGTCGGCATGACCGAGGACGCCGTCGTGGCCGCCGCGTTGGCATCACTCGCGAGCGCGCGGCCGTGACCCGCGGCCGCCCTCCTGAGCCACCCCTTCCCTCCGTCACTCCCCCAGTCAAAGGAGCATCCGTCATGCCCCAGCGCATCGTCGCCATCGGTTCCCGCAGCGGGCTGCACGCCCGGCCCGCGACCGTGTTCGTCCAGACCGCCGCCAAGCAGCCGGTGAAGGTGACCATCGCCCGCGACGGCCGGGACCCCGTCGACGCACGGAGCCTGCTGTCCGTGCTGGCGCTGGGCGCCGCCCATGGCGACTCGGTGGTACTGGCCGCCGAAGGCGAAGGCGCCGAAACCGCCCTGGAGGAACTGGCGGTGCTGCTCAGCCGCGACCACGACGCCGGAGACGAGGGCTGACACCCCGAACCGGCCACGGATACGGCCGCGTTCGCCCCGTCGCCCGCACGCGCCCGGGTGATCCCGCCGGCCGCGGGGCCGAAGCCGCGACGGACGCCGGGCAGGGGTGATGCTCACCGTAGGCGGCGTCGGGCCGCACGGGCGCGTCGCGTGGCCTCGGCATCGGCGAGGGCGACGGCGGATCCCCGTCGGCTGGCTGGCTGGCCACCGGCTACGCCCGGACGGGGCCCACCTCGCGTCCGCCGATGCCTCCGCACCAGGGACGGCCACGTCCCCGAGCGCCGCGCGGGTGGGGGGCGGCGCCGGGCGGGGCGGCCACGCCCGACGGGGCGGTGGCCTCGGATGCCCCGGATACCGCTCAGCGGGGCGGTGGCCGGGGCGTCCCGGACGGGATCCGTGAGGTCGGCGAGCGTGGGCACCGCACGCTCCCCACCGGCTCGTGGGTACGGCACGCGGACGGCCCCTGGCAGTGGCGAGCACGCCTCACTGCGGGCCGTGCCCGCCCCGGGTGTGGCCGCGCCGCCACCCTCCGCGCCGCCGTCCTCCGCCGCGCCGGCGGTACGGGAGAAAGCGCGACGGAAGACGGACCCGGGCCTGGTGGCTGGCCGATCGCCGCGGTGGCAACGCGGCCATCAGCCTTCTTCCCGCGCACGAACCGCTCGGCTGCCTCCTGCCGCTGAGCGCGCGTGAGGCTGTCGGTCAACCAGGGCGGCGAACAGCGCCGCCACCAAGGCGAGTGAT
The DNA here is from genome assembly GCF_001553455.1 of Streptomyces hygroscopicus subsp. hygroscopicus. Classification (GTDB taxonomy): domain Bacteria; phylum Actinomycetota; class Actinomycetes; order Streptomycetales; family Streptomycetaceae; genus Streptomyces; species Streptomyces hygroscopicus. The sequence continues at coordinate 66,298 of NZ_BBOX01000009.1, read as the reverse complement.
GCCGACGTCAGCAACAAACCCAGCAGGACACGGACTGAACTCGTACCGCCAAGAGAAGCACCCGCGACAGAGGAGATCAATGCGCCACCTCCAATTGACATGGCGGCGGACAGACCTGTCGCAGTCCCCGCGAGATCATCGCGCTCAGACATCACTCCCGTATTGACGACAGGTGTGGTCAGGCCGTTTCCTATGCCAATGAACATGCAGGAAACAAAGAACGGAAGAGGTTGAATCTCACTCAGCGTCGCGAGGAGCAAACCGGCCAACAACCCCCCGCACGTCACGACGCGCGCACAGACGAGCAGGTGACTTCTGAAGAATCGAGAACCACAGATTCCGGTCAGGTAGCTGCCCACGACGAATCCGCCCGGAACCATGGCCATGTAAAGGCCCAACGCCACACTCGATCCGCCTAAGTGGCCGCTCATGGCCAAGGGCGCACCCCCCAGGAACACATAGAGCGTCCCTGTCGAGCAGGCCATACAGAGCGTGTAGGCCCAGAACCGAGGCGAAGCCAGCACTCGTCGAAACGAGGCGAGAAGGTTTCCCTTGGAGGTTCCCGATGAGCCGGATGTTTCTCTCAGCTGCCGCACCGACGCCATGAGAACCGCTCCGCCGAGGATCGCGAGGACGACGAAGATCGTACGCCATCCGAACAGCTCGTTCAGAACCCCGCCCAACGTGGGCCCACACATCGGGGCCAGCGCCCATCCCATTCCCGCGAAGCCAATTTCCTTGACCGCCGCACGCCCACTCGACGTCTCCTTGATGACGACCATTGCCACCGAAAAACATGCAGCGATCGCCGCCTGGGCCGTGCGGCACACCAGGAACACTTCGATAGTGGGCGCCAGCGCACAGCCGACAGACGCGCCGATGAAGATCGAAACAGATGCCAGGGCAACCGGCCGACGCCCGTACCGATCCGACAGAACGCCCGAAACAGCTTCGGTCAGGGCGGTGGCAATCGCATACCCGGCAACCGAAAGATTCACCAGCGTATAGCTGGTCTCGAAGTCGTCCGCAATATCGGGAAGTGCCGGCACATAGATCGTCACCGGAAGCACCGACATTGCGGTCAGCACCATGAAAATCATGCGACGCGGCCGGGCCATGGACTTTGGGGTGTCACCGGATCTGGACATGCGGCCTTTCTCTCACGCGTTTGCGCTGTCCTCTTATGCCACAGTTCTGCCACTGTTTTGCCGCTGTTCTGCCGCTGTTCCCGGCATGTGTCGCGTCGCCACCGGCCGTCAGGCTGTGGCGCGCAGCGCCGAAGCGGTGCACGCTCACCCGCGGCAGCCGTGCCGTACTTCCGACGCGGTAACCCGCCCGAGGGCCGGGCACCAGAGCATCGCGCGGCTATTCGAGCGCAACCAGGTCGCCGATGTCCCGTCGGCAGTAACGTCCTCGAAACCGTATTCTGTCGACGTTTCGATAAACCCGGCCCCGAGCCTCTTGAAACGACTTCCCGCGTGCGACGAGGGTCAGTACCCTACCGTTCGACGCGATGGGCACCGGGTCCGCCGGCATATATTCCGCGAGCGGCCACACATCGTCATCCAGTTCTTCGAGACCGAATATCGGCTCGCCGAGTCCATCGGCTGACAGGGGGTACCCGGACGTGGTCAGCGTGACGGCAACGGAGCAGGGTTCGTCGTCTTCCCACTCGAGATCCAGTGATCCGAGCTTGCCGTCGTGGATCGCCTCGACCATCTCCAGTCCGCTCGTCTTCGCCAGCGCCAGCAGAGTCGGAAACTCCGGAGTGCCCGGCCGCACGTTGTACTCGAGCGCGATCGGGCCGTCGTGTGTCATCATGACGCCGATATAGAGAATGAACTTGTACTCAATGCCCTCGCGCAACAACCCGTCTATGGTCGGTTGTATGACTCTCGACTGTAAATCGGCCATCAGATCCCGGTCCCAGTCGGTCGCCACGGCAATAGATCCGATCCCCGCCGTATTGGGGCCCTTGTTGCCTTCCAGAAGTTGTTTGTAGTCCCTGATCATCGGGAGAACTCTGTAGTCGGCTCCATCGACCAGGACATGAACGGAAAATTCACGTCCCTCGACCCTCTCTTCCAAAACCATGTCCGCGGGGGCTCCCATCTCCGCAAGATGACCGGAGAGTCGGCGGACGGCCTCGATCGCCTCTTCGAGGGTGTCTGGAACGGTGCAGCTAAATTTAATATCACTTAAATAGCAGCTTGCTTTGACAACGAATCGCCTGTGCGCCCAGTTTTTGACCAAAAACCTCTCCGCCTCGGCGGCGTCACCAAACGGGACGCTGGGCGCGGACGCTACCCCGTGTCGCTTCATGAACGCTTTCGCCTGGACTTTGCTGTTCTCCAGGAAGGTTGCCGAGGCGGACACGCCGAACACCCGGAAACCGGCGCTCTGGAAGATCTCGACATGACCGGCCTCGAATTGCTCGATCGCCAGCATGACAATCGTGTCCACACCGCGCGCCCTGCCGACCGAAATCGCTTCATCGACGCCACTGACGCGTACCGTCCGCGAGTTTCGCTCAAGGTAGTGGTTCCGACCGTACATGCAGCACAGCAAGTCATCGGCGCGAGCTCCAACCCGCCAGCTTTGCTCGCAGAACGCCTGTTCCTTCGCGTTGCCTTCCCCGAACAGCATAAACCTGGGCATCGTTGAATTCCTCGGGTTCGGAGTTTCGAGACAGGGCCTGTGGCATTATCGGGCGGGTGACATCCGTCGGCAACCCCTCCTGGAACCGAAGACATCTCCGGGAAGCGGTCACGCATCAACGCGCCGGAACGGTACTCGCGATGCCGGCGGCGGACGGATATCGCACGGTCGCCGGGGCGGCAGAAGGCCCGCCTTCCACCAGCCCGGGGGGCAGATTTCCCGGACGACGTTTCTGATCAAGGATCTGCTGACGTCGCCCGGGGAGGTCGGCGAGGACGCTCCGAGTACAGACCCAATGGCCATTAGTCGCAGGTGGATAAATTCGCATACCACTCAAAGAGTGGTAAAGATGATCGGTCACGAAAGCCGCACGGCGGAACAAACCCACACGAACATCCCCTCAGTGAATCCGCGCTTATTGGCCTTCCCGGGCTGGATTTTCCGTCCAACGCTCTCTTGACACTTTCTCACGCCTCCCACTAGTTTCCCCCGGAAACCCCTTCTCGGAAGGAGCCATGCAAGTGCAACCGCGCTTAGAGCGACTCGAGCCAATGTTGGGGAACCCCCTTTTCGAGAGCCTTCTCTGGGGACATGAGTACGATCTCAGCGGTCTGGACGAAAGTCTGCGGGAGCGTATCGCATCAGGGCAGTTCAAGCGGATCGTCTTCTACGGGATGGGCTGCTCCTCGGTTGTGTCGGACATTGTGAAGGGCTTCTTCCTGTCCGAACGCATTCCCGTTCAGGTCCAGGTCATCAACGACTACGACCTGGAATGGTTCGTCGACCGAGAGGTCATGAAGGACCCCTCCACGCTGACGATCATCGTCTGCTACAGCGGCTGGTCGGTCGAACCGTGTCTGTTCTACGACACCATGCGTGAGATGACCGGCAATCAGAACCTGATCGTCCTCACGGGCGGTGGCAAGATCGCCGGGCTGTGCCGGGAGCACGGCAGCTCGCTGATCCAGTACAAGCTGCGGCACGCGGACCGGGAGTACCCCCTCTACCACGTGCAGCAGTTCTTCGCGATATTCCTCGACCTCTTCCACCAGCTGGGCATCACGCAGCGCTCCTACAAGGAGGAGCTGGAGGAGTCGGTCACGTTCCTCAAGAACGAGTTCAGCGCGGGCACGCTCAAGCGGGCGGAGGCCATCGCCGAGAAGCTGAGGGACAGCAGGATCGTCCTGCTGGGCACCGCCGACTGGTATGTGACCCTGCTCAAGCAGACGACCATGTTCTTCAACGAGATCGCGATGGTCCCGACCCACCGCAACCTGCTCCACGAGTTCAGCCACACCGAGGTCGCCGCGTACTCCGATCCGTCCGCCAAGCAGGCCATGGTCGTGTTTCGCGACGCCAACGCGGACGACTACACGCGGAACAAGATCCAAACGCTGGAAAGGCTGTTCGGGGACAAGAGCGTCCCCCAGAACCGGAACATCGAGTTCGTCACCATCGACCTCGACCAGGAGAACTTTTTCAAGAAGTTCTTCTTCGGCCACTTCTTCACGGTCTACATCGCCTACTACCTCGGCCTCCACGCCGACGTGACCGGGCGGGACCTCATCTCGATCGCGGCCGGCAACCCCTGGTGGAGCCAGCGCTCGATCGAACTGTTCCCCAAGTGCGTCGACATCCCGTCGAGCCTGGAACCGACGTCCGCCGCCTCCGTCGGCTGACGGGTCGCATCCCTCCATGGAACACAAGCCGCTCGCTCTCATCACCGGAGGAAGCCGCGGTATCGGCCGCTGCCTGGTGCAGGCGTTCCTCGCGTACACGGACGTGCTCAACGTGTCGAGAACGCCTGCCCAGGACACCGGGAGCGCTGCTCGGCGTGAGCCGCACGAGCTCCACAACCTGAGCGTGGACCTGGCGGACGTGGCACGCATCGAGCCATGCCTGGGGGCGTGGTTCGATGCGCACCCGGGCCACCGGGTCACGACGCTCATCCACAACGCGGCGGTGTCGCCCCTGGGTTGGCTCCACGAGGTCTCCCCCGCCGAGGTCGACCAGGCATTCCGGGTGAACGTCTACGCACCGCTCGCCATCACGACGTCGCTGCTGAGGGCCGGGCGCTTCGCGGCGGACGGCGCACGCGTGGTCTACGTCACCTCGTCCCTGGCGCGTCCGGTGCCGGAGCTGTCCTTCGCCTGCCTGGGGCTGTACAGCATGACCAAAGCCGCGCTGAGCAGGATGGCCCTCATCCAGAGCCGCGAGTTCGAGCTCACGGCACCCTACGTCACCGTCGTCCGCGCCCACCCCGGAATCGTCGACACCGACCTCCAGCGCGACCTGCGCCGGCACCCGCGGATGGATCCGGCGTTCGGCGTGAAGACCGCCGGCCTGCCGCCCTTCCAGGAGGGCGAGTGGCACGACCGCTCGCCCAAGGACCATATGCGGACCATCACCCCCGAGTTCTCCGCCGAATTCATCGAGTGGGTGGCCAAGTCCTCGGACGCCACGTCCGACGAATACGACTTCTACCACGCCGAAGAGTTTCACGCCGCCCGGCGCGAAGTGGGACATCAGGAGAACACCACCATATGAAGCGAGGAATTTCATGAGCCACCTCGTCTTCGTGGAGACTTCAGGGTCGGGCGTCAACGCGATCGATTACGCCAAGCAGGCCGGTCACACCGTGACCTACCTGTATTCGCCCCGGTACGACTTCACGGCATCGCCGCATCAGCGCCGGCTCGCGCGGAAACTGGCGGACCGCACCGCCGAGATGCACGACGTGCGTACACCCGAGGACCTGCTGGCCACGCTGCGGGCGGCGGGAACCCGGCCCGGCGAGGTCGACGCGGTTCTCTCGACGCTCGCCTTCTGCATCCCCCTGGCCGCATCGCTCGCCGACCTGATCGGGGTTCGCGGCACACCCCCCGAAGGCGTCGCCACCGCTCGCGACAAGGGACGCTGCCGGCGCGCCCTCGACAGGGCCGGCCTCCCGAGCCTCGCCTTCTCGGTGGTCGGCTCCGAGGACGAAGCACTCGCCGCCGCCGGCCGCATCGGCTACCCGGTCATCGTCAAACCGGTCCTGGGCGTCGGGAAGGGGGCGACCACCATCGCCCACGAGCCCGCGCACGTACGCGCCCACTTCGCCGGTCTGGCCGGGAACCTGGACTATCTCCCGGCCGGCATGTCGGCCCACTTCGATGAGCGCTTCATCGTGGAGGAACTCGCCATCGGCGACCTGTACTCCGTCGAAGTCGCCTCCGACGGCCGGTCCTTCGTCCCCCTCGTCTCCACCATTCAGAAGACCGGGCTGCACAATCCCGTCCTGGAACTGGGGTGCACCGTCCCCTCCGGGCTCGACGGCGCCGCCGAACGCGAGCTCGGTACCTACGCGACGCAGGTGTGCCGCACCCTGGGCCTCACCCTGGGCATCTTCCACGTCGAGATGATCCGCACCGCCCGGGGTTTCCGGCTGACCGAGGCCAACCCGCGGATGGCCGGCGGCGCCCTGCCCGAGACGGTCAACGCCGTCGCTGACCAGGACATGTTCGCGATCCTGATCGACCTCTTCCTCGGCCAGGGCGCGCCGCTCGCCCCGCTCCGGCTCAACGCCGCCGTCTCGCACTCCCTCCTCGCCGCCGCCGAGACCACGACCGTGCGCGGCGATCTGGCACCCGGCTGGTTCGACCCGTTCCTCGACCGGCTGCACTCCGGGTGGGTGCGCCTGGAGCCAGGAAGCCGCGTCAATGCCATGCGAGGCAACTTCGACCGCTTCGGCATGATCCGCGTCGTCGACGCCGATCCGGTGCGAGCGGAGGAGTCCTGCGCCGCGGTCAAGGCGGACATCGAACGCTGCCTCGGCATCCCCCTGGTGCCTGAAGCCGGGCACCGGAGCCCATGGCCGAGCGGTCCCGTCCGAAGCGCATGACACGGACCGCGCCAAGGGCCTGATCAGTTACTCGGCAGGTACGCACACGCCCTATGTCCAACAGGAGTGAGGCCGATGAAGAACACAGCTGACAGTGAGGCGCCGTGGGCTACCTCTCCGTCGAGTCCTGAGGAAGAAACCGGCTCCGGCGTATGGAGCTGCAATGAGTGGGATCCCCTGAAGGAGGTCATCGTCGGAAATCCACTCAACGCACGGTTTCCTCATCCCGACAAGAGTACGCGTACCGCCGAGTTTGCCGGCTCCCCCTCCGATCAGATACCGACGGGCGCGTTCCCGCCGTACGTTGTCGAAGAGGCGGAAGAAGATCTCGCCGCGATGGTTCAGTGCCTGGAGAGCCTCGGCATCGTCGTCAAGCGGCCTGATACCTGGCCGCATGACGGGGTGGTCTCCACGCCTTTCTGGTCCACCAAGGGTTTCTACAACTACTGCCCACGAGACATCTTCCTGGTCACGGGAAACAACATCATAGAGACACCGAACACCATCCGCGGCCGTCTGCTGGAATCCTACAGTTACCGCAGGATTCTCGTGGAGTACCTCAAGGCGGGCGCAAAATGGTACAGCGCTCCGAAACCCATGCTGCTGGACAGCTTGTTCGAGGTCGATCCCGCGCATCCCGTCCCGAAAAATCATGAGCCGGTCTTCGACGCGGCCAATGTCCTGCGCCTCGGCCGCGATCTGCTTTACCTGATCAGTTCGACCGGCAACGAATTAGGTGCGCTCTGGCTCCAGACCGTCCTGGGCGACGAGTTCAGGGTTCATGTCTGCTGGATCGACTATCAGGGCAGCCATATCGACACATCGGTGGTGGCGCTGCGGCCCGGGTTGCTGCTCTGCAATCCGGAACGGGTGACGCGGGAGATGCTCCCGCCGATCTTCGATAGCTGGAAGATTGTCTACAGCCCACCGATGGTCGGCTCCGACCGGTTCGACAGCGACTACTTGTCGCGCTCCATCGGAAGCAGCTGGATCGATATGAACCTGTTCAGCATAAGCCCCGAACTCGTCGTCGTGGATCGTGATCAGCTGCCGCTGATCAAGGTGCTCGAAGAGCATGGCATCGATGTTGTGCCGCTGAAGCTGCGCCACGCACGAATGTTCGGAGGCGGCTTTCATTGCACAACGTTGGACACCAGGCGTGAAGGCGCCATGGAGAATTACTTCGAGTAACGGACTGCGGAGGCAGCCCCCGCGGCACCTCAGCACCCCACGACACGGGTCCTGAAGGCGGCCCATGTCTCCGCCATCGGCGCGGCCACGATGAAAGGACATCATGAGCAGCGGCATCATCCAGTCGTACTGGCCGAACTTCATCGACGGAAAATTCCGCCACGGCGGCGCCGGCAAGATCACGGTATGCGACCCCAGCACGGGCGGCGCCCTGGCAGAGCACGCTCTTGCCGATACGGACGATGTCAACCGGGCCGTCGGCGCGGCGCACCGAGCACATCGATCCGGTGCCCTTGCCGACCTGCACCCGATGGAACGCGGCCGCATGGTCCGGGCGATGGGCGAGTACCTCGCCGACCACATTGACGAAGTGAAGCGCACCATCACCTTGGAGCAGGGGAAGCCGCTGTTCGAAGCCGAGGCGGAAGTAAGAATGGCGGTCCGCCTCTTCGAATACTTCGGTTCCATGACCGAGTCGCTGGAAGGGCGCTCCGTGCCCTGCGACAACACCCGTTTCGATTTTACGGTGTACAAACCATTCGGCGTCTCGGCGCAATTCATGCCTTGCCACTACCCGATATATATACCATCACGCACGCTTGCGGTCGCCCTGGCGGCCGGGAATTCATGTGTGATGAAAACGTCCGAACTGGCCCCGATTTCCGCCTCCTGGCTCGCACGTGCCGCGCAGGAGGCCGGGTTTCCCGACGGTGCGGTCAATATATTCTGCGGACGGCGTGCCGACGCAGGGGCCGCCCTGGCCCGTCATCCGGACATCGACCACCTCGTGTTCATCGGGCAGGCCGGCGCGGCCACCGCGGTCCTTGCCGACACTGCCAAGACCATCATTCCAAGCATCGTGGAGGTGGGAGGGACTTCCCCGACCATTGTCCATGAAGACGCGGATCTCGACGCCTTCGTCGCCGAAGCGCGGATGGGAACGTATCTCAATGCCGGACAGTTCTGCTGCGGCATGTACCGCATCATTGTGCATGAGTCCCGCTACCAGGAGCTCATCGACCGGTCAATCGCTTTGGCGGAGAGTCTGACCGTCGGCCCCGGAATGGAGAGCGGAGACGGTGAATTCAAGCCCTACATGGGGCCGATGGACAGCCACGCACAGCTTGACCGGGTGCTGGACATCATCGAGGACGCGAAGCGGGCCGGGGCACAGTGCGTTGCGGGCGGTACGCGGCTTCCGGGTGCGGGTTCCTTCCTCCAGCCAACGGTGCTCCGTGACGTGGAACCACATATGCGGGTCGCCAAAGAGGAAGTGTTCGGGCCGGTCATGGCGGTCATGAAATTCAGCGACGAACGTGACGCGATCGAACTCGCCAACAGCGCCGGCCACAGTGGCCTGATGTGCAGCGTGTTCACTCGCGACCTCGGGCGGATGCTACGTGCCGCACATGGAGTAAGGGCCGGACATATTGTGTCCAACCAATCAATCATCGGAGGGGCGGAAGTGCCGTTCGGTGGCTTCGGGCGGGGTGGCCACGGGAGCCTCAAAGGCCGGGAGGCGCTCATGGGCTATGTGCAGAGAAAGAACGTGCTTCTCAACCTGTGAGAGACGGCGTCCTCGGCCGCTTCGGCCGGCGGATCGAGGACGTTCCGCGCCCTGCCGACCACGCCGCCTCCGGGAAGGTGCGCGCCAGGGGGCCCGCGGCCGGGAGGGCGAGGGCGAGGGTCCCGGTCATGGGTCGAGGGTACGCGGGCCGCAGAGGGCGGCACATCGGTCCACCGGCCGGACCGCCTCGGCCACTGCCGAGGCAGGTGGCCGACCGCCACCGCGGGTCCGGGTCCGGGACGCCGGCCGACTCCACCGCACAGGTACCGGGTCGTTCGTTCGGCGACGGCGGCGGGTCCTTAGGTCCTGTCTCCTGTAGACCATCGGCGAATGGTGCCGGCCCCCGTGGCCCCGGCAGGCTGCTTCCATCCGGAAGACGGGAGCGAACGAGATGGGCACAGCCCAGTTCAGCAGGGCACGGTTGCTGCGGCTCGCAGGGGCGGTCGCGGTCGGCAGCACCCTGCCCGCCGGGCACGCCGCCGCGGCGGAAGGGCGCGACGGGACGCACACCCCGGCCCCCGGGAGGCGGGCGCGGGACACCGGGCCGGGCGGGGTGCGATATCGCGGAGTCGTGTACGAAGTAGGTGAGGGGGAGACGCCGGCGACGGCGTGGAGCGCGGCCCGCACCCGGGCCGATCTGCGGACGATCCGCCACGAGTTGCACGCCGACACGGTGAAGGTCACCGGTGACGGTGTCGAACGGCTCACCCGCACCGCGGCCGAGGCGGCCGAGAACGGTCTGCACGTCTGGCTGGAGCCGACTCTGGGCGATGTGCCCGCTGGGGACATCCTCGACCACCTCGCGGAGACCGGGCGGTTCGCCGAGCGGCTCCGTCGGCAGGGGGTACGGGTGCATCTGAACGTGGGCTGTGAGTTCCTGCTGTTCGTCCCCGGCATCGTGCCCGGCGCCACCGCGCTCGAACGGATCGAGAACCTGACCAAGGGCAACTACGACCCGGAGCGGACCGCCCGGCGGCTGCGCCACTTCACCGCACGGGCCGCCGCCGTGGGCCGGTCGGTCTTCCACGGTCCCCTGTCGTACGGGGCCGCGCAGGACGAGGACGTGGACTGGGGCCTGTTCGACCTGGTGTGTATCGACTACTACGGCTGGTACCCGGACCACCGCGGACACGTCCGCGAACTGCGCGAGTACCAACGCCACGGCAAACCGCTCGCCATCACCGAGTTCGGCACCTGCACCTTCGAGGGCGCACCGCGCCTGGGCGGCATGGGCTGGGACGTCGTCGACTACACGCGGACGCCGCCACGGGTGAAGGATGGGCTGGTGCGCGACGAGCGCGCACAGGCCGCGTACCTGACCGACGTGCTCGACGTGTTCGAGTCGATGAGCCTGTACGCGGCCATGGCCTTCACCTTCGTCACCCGCGATGCCCCGCACCGCGGCGAGCCGCGACTCGACCTGGACATGGCCTCCTACAGCCTGGTGAAAACGGTCCGGGACCGCCCGGCCGATCCGGACTCTCCCTGGCACTGGGAGCCCAAGGAATCGTTCAGGGCCGTCGCCGACGCCTACGCCCGCCGACGACGGCGGCCCTGAGATCCGCCCGGATTCTGAGAGTGCGCCTGGTGTCCCCCGCCGCCCTCGCCGCAGGACCCGGCGCCGGACGCCAACGCCCCGCGCCCCAGGCGCCGTTCGGGAATCCGGTCGGCGCCTCCGCGGAAGGCCGCCATGAGCGCCCCGGTCCGCCGCGGTCCGGCCCCCACGGTCGCCCGGATCGCCCCGCTCGCCCACGTCAAGGTGTTCCGGGGCGCTCGCTGTCCGGCCGCAGCGAGCGCACGTACTCCGTGGGCGTCTGACCGTAGTGCTTTTTGAAGGCCCGGATGAAGTGGCTGCTGTCCGCGAACTGCCAGTGGGCGGCGAGTTCGGAGACACTCGGGCGGCCGACCGGAGCGGCGAGGGCGGCTCTTGCCTCCTCCAGCCGCCGGTGGCGGATGTAGGAGGCCACCGACTCCCCCACGGTGGCGAACGCCCGCTGCAGGGTGCGCAGGGAGACGTTGAGCGCACCCGCCAGCATCGCCGGAGAGAGGTCCGGATCAGTGAGCCGGTCCTCGGCGAGGTCCTTCGCGGCTTGGGCGAGAGCCGGCGCGAGCAGCGGTTCCACATCGTCGAAACGGCTCCTGACCACCGCCTTGGCCAGCTCGATCAGGATGCTGTGGGCGGCCTGTACACCGGCCGGCCCCAGGTCGCCCACCACGGAGTGGAGCATGTTCGTGTGTGCCGTCAGCAGGCGCACCTCGGCCGAGTCCACCGGCCCGGTGAAAGTCCGCTTCCCTATCAGCGGTTTGAGCATGGCGGAAGGCAGCACGACGACCTTTGCCACGGTGTGCGGTGCCGTCTCGAAGAGCGTCGGCCGCCCGACGTGCCGCAGATGGAACTGCCCTGCCGAAACGCTGTGTGCGCCCCGGTCGGAGGAGCCGTCCAGGCGCCACGCGCCGCGCCGTACCACATACAGCCGGACCTGGTCCTCGACGCGGACGACAGGGCCGTCGGTCCGGAGGACCGACTCGCTGTAAAAGTCGGTGACGGCCGCGTCGCCCACTCTGAAGGCACGGCTCCTGGACCGGAAGTCCGCCATCGTGGCCGGGCTGAAGGTGGGCAGCCGAAAACCGTCGCCGATCTGCGTCTCCCACTCGCGCCGGAAGGCGTCGAACGCTCCGGATGCGGCGCCCGGGGCCGTGGAGTCCACGGTGAACGCTCCACGCGATCCATCAGCTTGCGCTCCGTTACTGCTCATCGTCGGTCTTTCCGCTCCGCGTCGGGTGTCGTCGGTGTGACGCTACCGCGTGACGTTCCTGTCCCATGATCCCGTCGCTGTGGTCCAAGCGTGCGCCGGGCCGTTCCTCTAGCTTTCGGGGTGGCGCAGGGCCCGGGGCGTTCCGGCCCGCGACGCATGGAAAGACGAGAACTCCGTGAACCAGAACACACCTCGCCGGGTAGCCGTCATCACGGGTGCCGGCAGCGGCATCGGGGCCGCGATCGCGCACCGGTTCGCCGCCGATGACCACATCGTGGTGCTCGTCGGCCGTACCGAGGCGGCACTGCGACAGACCGCCCAGGAGGGCCCGAACGGTGCGGACATGCGCCCCTGGGTCGCCGACGTCACGGACCAGGACGCCGTCACCACGGCCATGAACGGCGTGGCCGAACGGTTAGGCCGCCTGGACGTACTGGTCAACAACGCCGGTGTGGCGATCCCCGGCACCGTCGACCGGATCGGCATGGACGCGTACCGGACCATGATGAGCACCAACATCGACGGTGCCTTCTTCGCCTCGCGCGCCGCCCTGCCCCATCTGCGGTCCACGCGCGGATGCATCGTCAACATCGGCTCCGTGGGCGCGCTCGGCGGCGACTGGGGCCAGGCCGCCTACGACATGACCAAGGCCGCGGTGGCGAGTCTGACCAATGTGATGGCGCTGGACCACGGCCGGGAGATCCGCGTCAACGCCGTCCACCCCGGTGTGACCCTCAGCAGACAGCGCCTGCGGGACGTGTTCGCCGAGGGGACCGCGCGGCACCGGCGTTTAGTGGAGCGCGTCCCGATGGGCCGCCCGGGCGAGCCGGCCGAGGTCGCCGCCGTCGTCGCGTTCCTCGCGAGTGACGAGGCGAGCTATCTCAATGGCGTACACATCCCCGTGGACGGCGGCCTGACCGCCTCCAACGGCCAGGCCGACCTGTACAAGGCCAACGGCTGACGGCCTCACCACCGGCACACCCGCTAACGCTTTTACGTCCAGGGCTACAGAGCCCCATCGGATAGCGCCTCGCGCTCAAACACCCCGAACGGATCTCCGCTCTCGTCACCCAGAACGGCAACGGTTACGAAGACGGTTTCGTCGAGTCGTTCTGGACCGACGTCTGGGCCTACGGGGCGAACCCCGGCCCCCGACACCGGACCCGCCGTCCACGCCGCGCTGAGCATCGACGCCATCCGCTGGCAGTACGTGCGCGGCGTGCCCGACCCGAGTCTGGTCAGCCGGACACCTGGGAACACGACGTCGCACTCGTCTCCCGCGAGGGCAACGACGAGGTCCAACTGGCGCCGTTCCCGCGACTACCAGAACATCCGTCCGCTCTACCCGCTGCTGCACGAATTCCTGCGCACCAGCGAGACCCCAGTGCTCGTCGTCCGGGGCCGCAACGACGAAATCTACGGCCCAGCGGCGCACGGGCCTTCGCCCGCGACGCCAAGGACGCGGAGGTGCACCTGGTCAACAGCGGCCATTTCCTGCTGGAGAGCCACCTGGACGTCGTCGCGGGCTACCTCCGCGGCTTCCTCGGACGGGTGCTGGGATAAGCGCCAGCCCCCGACCCACTAAGCGTTGCGCGGCATCGAGGTACTCGGGGCGGCCATCATCGCGGACAGGTCGACCACGGCAGGGCTCAGTGCGGGCGCCTCATATCCGCCTTGTCAGGAGCCTCCTTACCTCGCTCTTCACCGTCAGCAACGGGCGGACCTCCGTCTCGGCCGCCCGCAGTAGAAAACCTCTGCGCACGATATTCCACTAGCTAAACCGAGGGAGGGTCTGTATCCAATGGCAGAACATCGCGTGCTGGCCTTTTATCTCCCGCAGTTCCACCCCATTCAAGAGAACGACATGTGGTACGGGCCCGGATTCACCGAGTGGCGAACGGCCGTGATGGCCCATTCGCTGTTCGATGGTCACATCCAGCCTCGTATGCCCGCTGATCTGGGATTCTACGACCTCAGGACGCCGGAAACCCGCCTCGCACAAGCCGAGATGGCGGCTGCCCACGGAATCGACGGGTTCGTGTACTACCACTACTGGTTCCAGGGCCGGCAGGTCATGGAACGTCCGATGAGTGACCGCATCACTGTCGACTCCCACGATTTTCCTTTTGCTGTCTGCTGGGCAAATCTGCCATGGAAGAGAACCTGGTCTTCTTTCAGTGGCACACAGGGCGAGATGCTGATACCACAACAGTACGACGAGTCGGATGATGCTCGGCACCTCATCAATCTTCTGCCGGCACTGACACACGAAAACTATGTACGGGTGAAAGGACGGCCGCTTTTCCTCATCTTCAGTCCGACCGAGTTCGAGGACATCACCGCCCGGGTCGAGAGTCTACAACGTGCCGCCGAGAGGATTTTGGGCGATAGGCTCTACATCGGCCTTGTTCGATCGGATCCAAGAGTTCAGCCCACCCTCGGCGTCGACGCGATCATCGATTTCCAGCCGAGTCGCGCCGAAACCTATGAGGAACACGACGTAGAATGTCTGGACGGCAAGTCGACTGTCCGCGTCGTCGGCTACGACCAGGTGATCCAGTCAGCGCAGAAGGCTTTTGAAGAATCGAAGTTCACCTATCCTTGCGTTACCCCGGGTTGGGACAGCACACCCCGCAAGTCCTATCGGGGTTTGGTGATCCATGGTGCCACGCCGGACAAGTACTCGAAGTGGCTCGAGCAGACTCTGCTCACGTTCAGGCCCGAGAGCGACACTGAAAATCTGGTCTTTGTCAACGCCTGGAACGAATGGGGTGAGAGCTGCTACCTGGAGCCGGATATGCATTGGGGTGACGCCTATCTGCGAGGCACTGCGCGAGCCCGCCAGTCGGCCGCATCTGTCGCGCGAGGAAGGTGACCTGCTGAAACAGATGGTCGAACCGATGAAGGAAGTTCTGATGAAATCGAAGGCTGTGGTCAAACAGCAACGGCGGATCATCGTATCCGACCTGCCGGCGGACCAGGCATACCGGTCGGCGTGCTGCCCGGCAGAGCGTGGCATGGAACCTGAATTGATGAGGACTTTGGTGATGGACCGCTCCACCGCTGCCGCGGCTTCGTCCGCCTGCCTCCACGCGAATGCGATAGCGGTGTCATGATCTCAGTGGACATCGGCTTCCCACGCCGCGACCTCGTCGAAAGCTTCGAAAGCGCGCTGGGCGATCCTCATCTTCCTGATAATGCAGTGTCCTTCGCCCGTGCGTGGCAAGCCGACGAGAATGACGCGCTGCCCGTCGTGGGACTACGCTTCCTGAGCGAACTGGGCTGGCAGCGGTACCTCGTACCGCGTTCCCTGGGTGGTGAACTCGCCTCCTGTGAGGACATCCTTTGGCTCACCCGTGTCCTGGCACGCCGCGACATGAACGTCGCGGTCAGCGAGAGCACGCAGATCTGGTCCCTGCTGGTCTGGCTGGCCGGGAACGATGAGCAGTGCCGCGATTTCGCGGGTGCCATGCTCGCCGGTGGCGTGATTCCGTGTCTCGCGTACTCCGAATCAGCGCACGGCGCCGACCTGGGGGCAAACGAGTGCGTCGCCGTCGAGACCGGCGACGCCGGCTACCTGGTATCAGGGAAAAAGTGGCCCATCAACCGGGGCAGCTCGTCAACGCACGTCCTGCTGCTGGCGCGTACGGGCGGCCCCGGGGCTTTTCATAACCAGTCCTTGTTTCTGCTGGACAAGGAGACGATGGCGCCGGACACAGTGACAGGACTGCCCCGTACGGCGACGTTCGGTCTGCGTGGCTGCGACATCAGCGGCATCGAGTTCGACCGTGCCTACGTTCCCGCGTCCGCGCTGCTCGGCGGCCGAGGCAAGGGACTGGAACTGGCGCTGCGGGGATTGATGCTCACTCGTACGCTGTGCAGCGGACTCTCACTCGGCGTCGGTGACACGCTTCTGCGTGTGGCGTTGGCATACCTGAACGAGAGGCCCCTCTACGGTGGTGTGGCCACGGACATACCCCATGTGCGCGAGACGCTGGCCAACGCGTACCTGAATCTGCTCGCGGCAGAGTGCGTCGGCATCCTCGCGATGCGTGGCCTGCATCTCTTCGAATCGGAGTTCAGTACCTGGTCCAGCATCACCAAGGTGCAGGTAAGCCGACTTGTGGATGGCGCGGGTGACGCTCTCTCGAAGCTTTTGGGCGCGCGACACTTCATCCGGGACTTGGAGCACGAAGGCATCTTCCAGAAGACGCGGCGAGATGGTTCTGTCGTCTCGATGTTCGACGGCAGCGAGGCGGTGTGCCTCGACGGCCTGGCGGTGCAGCTCCCGGCGATGGCCCGGGCCTACAGCAGACAACGCGACGACGACTGGGCCGCTCTGTACGACCTGGGCGCGCCATTGCCTGACTGGGAGCCTGGGCAAGTGTCCGTGTTCGGCCGGGGCCGGGATGCGGTCTTCGCTAGTTTGCCTTACTTGCAGAAACGACTCGCCCGTATGCAGCCGGACGACGGCTGCAACCCGCAGCGGATCGACGCGTTGCGCACGCTCGCCCATGCCCTGCGATGCGAAATCGACGGGCTGTTCACCACAGTGACGCAGGAACGTCAGAGGTATTCCCGCGGCGCCAAGTCACCGGAGGATCGGGCGGCCTCCGCCAAGGACACCCCCACTCGTCTGGTCCGCCTCGCCGAGCGCTGCTGCGAACTCCACATGCAAGTGGCGTGTCTCGGAATCTGGCTTGTCAACCGGGACCGGCTCGGCCGCTTCTTCGGCCAGGGCGCTTGGCTCCAGGCGATACTCGCCCGCTCCGATGCCACCGGCATCAGCCTCGATGACCTGGACCCGGCAACAATCCAACACCTCTTCACGCGCATGGAGGAGCAGTGGAAAACCAGCCACTACTTCTCCATCTTGTCCATGCCGCAGGCCGCTGCCGGGAGCCGGTCGGCCAACGGTCGAATGGCCACACCACCGGACGCTGCAAAGAAAGAATGTGCCATATGAGTGATCGAATCACCGAGGAAAGCTTCGTCGCCGCCTTTTCCGCAGCGCTCGAGGAGGTCACCGAGGAACCCTTGCCCCCTGGGTTCACACTCGATTCCAAGTTCATTGACCTCGATCTCGACTCCATGTCTCGGCTCGAGGTGATTACTTGCTTGGAGGACCGCCTGCAGCAGGTGATCGGCGACAGGATGCTGGGCCAGTCCTTCACACCCCGCGACCTGCTTGATGCGCTCAATGAACGCAGCAGCGGAGAAAAGGACTAGCGTTCACATGAAAGAAGTTGTCGTCACCGGAATCGGCGCGGCGACGCCGCTGGCAGGTGACGCACCCGGACATTGGCAGGCCCTGCTGGACGGACGATCCGCCGTGGACACACTGCCGTATGAATGGGCGCAGTCTCTGAGAACTCGCATTGCGGCGGAGCTTGCCGCTGACCCCGACGCCCATTTCGACCGCAAGGAGGCCCGCCGCTTCGACCGTGTGGAGAAGGCGGCGCTCGTCGCCACTCGGGAGGCATGGGCCGACGCCGGACTCGACGACGACCCCGTTCGGCCGGAAAGGCTGGCCGTCTGTGTCGGTACGGGCATGGGCGGCCTGACGACCGTGCTCGGCCAGGAGCGGCTGCTGGAGAGCCGGCACAGGGTCTCGGCGTTCACCGTGACCCGGACGATGAGCAGCGGACCGGCGGCGTGCGTGGGTGTTGAGCTGGGCGCCCGCGCCGGCATCCACTCAGTGGCGAGCGCGTGTGCCACCGGCTCCGAGGCCATAGCAATGGGTGCCGACCTGATCCGCTACGGCCGCGCCGATGTCGTCGTGGCGGGGGGCGCGGATGCGGTGATCAGCAGATTGGCGCTCGCCGGGTTCGGTGCCCTCCGCGCGCTCTCCACACGTAACGACGCCCCCCGGGCGGCGTCGCGCCCTTGGGACAAGGACCGCGACGGGTTCGTCCTGGGCGAGGGCGCCGGCGTCCTCGTACTTGAGCAATCCGACCACGCCGCCGCCCGAGGCGCGCGTGTCTACGCCCGACTGGCCGGTGCCGGTGTCTCCTCCGACGGCTACGACCTGGTCCGGCCGCGCCCCGACGGTGCGGGTATCGCCGACGCGATGACGAAGGCGTTGAAGGACGGTGGAATAGTCCCGGCCGAGGTGGCACACGTGAATGCGCACGCGACCGGCACGCCGGTCGGCGACATGATCGAGGTGGCCGCGGTTCGCCGGGTCATCGGCGACCATCCGGTGCTGACGGCCAACAAATCCCTGCATGGTCACCTCCTCGGGGCGGCGGGTGCCGTGGAATCGATCGCCGCGGTCCGTTCGGTTCACGACGGGGTGATCCCGCCCACCCTCAATCTGGACAACCCCGAGTCCGGCCTGGAGCTGGACGTGGTGACCGGGAAGCCCCGACGCATGGAAGTCCCGGTTGTGCTGAAGACGTCGTACGGGTTCGGCGGGCAGAACGTCGCCTTGCTCTTCACCCGCGCTTGAGCCCACCGCAGCCGATGAGGACGATCGTCATGCACCCCGACTGTGTCGTACACCCTCGCCAACCGGCGGCACGGTCATCCACGGGAGTACCCGTCGGCCGAGACCGTGCCGTTCCCAGCCTCCGAAAGCTGCTCGGGAGCGGTGCCCTGCCCGCATGCGACGCGGCGCTGGGCATATGCCATGACAACCAGGAGCCAATTCCCTCGTGATGCCAACCGTTAAACCCGATTCCGGGACGGCCCACGGCCTTTCCGAACCCTTCGCGCTGCTTTCGTCGCAGGCCAGAGCGATCCGCGAGTGCGGCGGATCCGCCAGCATCGATCCGTACGCCGTCACCTTCCTGCTACGGGCTACCGGACGCCTGCCGCAAGAGCGGGTACGTGCCGCAGCGCACGCGTTGCAGGAACGACACGACGCGCTGCGGAGTCGGCTCGTCGGCCCCGAGCACGACATCCGTCAGGTCGTCATCGCGGCCGGCCGCGAGGCGCCGCCGGTCGACGTCGTGCACATTCCGCTAGCCGCCGGCAGTGCTGTCGAGGACGAGATAGCGAAGCTGTGCAGCAGCGCGGTCAATGAGCTGTCGGTCCGCAATGGGCCCACCTGGCGGGTCATCCAGGTCAGCTCCTCCACGGATGACTATCTGCTTTTCCTTGTCAGCCACCTGTTCGTCGACAACGCCTCGATGGTCCTCCTGCTGCGTGAATTCCAGTCGTTCTACCACGCCGCCGACGCGTCATCGTGGCGACAATCACGCACACCGTCCCGTCTGCTGCAACTGCACGCCCACACCATGGCGCGACCGTGCCCGGTGCTGCCCGCCGAATTGCCGTGGTGGCGTTCAAGGCCGTGGCAGGACATCACGCTCCGCAGCGCCTTCGGTGACACCGCCAGCAACCATCCCGACCTGGAGACCCACCGCACAGTGGACGGTGACCGCTGGAAAGCGGCGACCAGTGCCCTTGCGGCGGACGGCATCACCCCCGAGCACATCGTGCTCTCGACCATCGCGGCAGCCGTCGCCCGGCAGGAGGGAAGGGCGACGGTACGTCTCGACGTCTGTGGCCACGGGAGATATCAGGACCACCACGGGCACGATGTGCGTCGCCTGGCAGGCTGGATGGCGACGGTCACGCCGTATCTCCTCGAAGTGCCCGACTCCGGAATGGACGACCCAGGCCCCCTCCTCGAGAAGATTGCCACGCAGATCGAGGAAGCCAAGGCGCACAGCAGACACTGGGACTGCGTCCGTCCATCATTGCCAGAGCAGATGGCCGAAAGCCCAGGTACGTTCGTCAACTTCACTGGCGACACCTCGTGGCGCAAGCTTGTCCGCGCGCCGTTCGCGCTGGCTGGCCGCCAGCCCGCCCAAGGCTCACCCCCCGTGAGGAGAACAGGCACTCACACCCTTCGCGTTCAGGTATCCATGTCTGCGGATCTGGACTTCCGGTGGCGCTCGCGGATTGCCGCGGCGGAGAGGCTTCGTCTCGAGCAGGTGGCCGACGACACGGCGGAACTCCTGCACCGCACACTGGGCGGGAAGGCCGTATGACTGTCGCGTACGAGATGCGCGGTCTCACCAAGACCTATCCGGGCCGTGCCACCCTGGCGAACGACAACATCGACCTGACGATCGACGCTGGCGAAACGTTTTGCCTGCTGGGCGCCAACGGGTCCGGCAAGTCGACACTCGTGCGTCAGCTGGCAGGACTTGCCGTGCCCGACAGCGGCACCCTCAGCCTCTTCGGACACGACATGCGCACGAGGCAAGGCGAACTGACCACCCTCATCGGCTACATGCCCCAGGCGACCTTCGCACTGAACCACCTGACCGTAGCCGAAGCGATCTACTATGCGGGACATCTGCGTGGCCTGTCGCGAGCGGCGGCCCGGCGTACCCGGGACGAACTGATCGCCACCTTCCGTCTGGAGAGCTGCGCTCGACAAACGGCACGCCAGCTGTCCGGCGGCCAGAAGCGAATGCTGCAGTTCACACTCGCGCTCGTTGGTACTCCCCCGATCCTGGTGCTGGACGAACCCACCAACGACCTCGACCCGGAGCACCGACGCCGGGTCTGGGACATCTGCGCCGACCTGCGACGAGCGGGGGAGACGACGATCGTCATCATCACCCACGACGTGATCGAGGTCGAGCGCGTCGTGGACCGCGTCGGCATCATGCGCGACGGCCGGCTGATCGACGTGGCCGAGTTGGCGGACCTGCGTCGCCGTATGGGCGACTTACTACGCCTGGAGGTCAGTGGCTCCGAGGGCCCGCCCGATCCTCTCCTGGGCTTCGGCGAATGGCAACAGGGCACTGACGGCCGTTGGCTGCTGTGGCTCGAATCCTCGTCGGCCTCGCACGCCGTCGCACAGCTGAGCGGCAGGCAACTCAGCACCATGCGCCTCGCAGCGATGAACTTGGAGGACATGTTCCTTGCCTTTGCCCGCGATACCACGTCGGCTCGGCGGGAGAGCGCTCATGAGCCCTGTTGAGCAGCCCCGCAGCCGCCACCGTGCGCACATCCAGTTCATTGATCTCACCGTCATCCAGCTCCGCAACTGGCGGTGGTCGTGGATCGCCACCACCGTTACCGGAATGATCGCACCGCTGATCACGGTCATCGGATTCGGCAGTCTGGCGGAGCGAGGCAACGCCGCCGGGCAACTCCTCGTGGGAGCCATCGTGCTGGCGATGTGTTTCGAGAACCAAAACAAGATGGCCTCGCACTTCTCAATGCAGCGGGAAACCGGAGCACTGGGGTACTTCGCCACCCTACCGGTCTCTCCCGCCGCGCTCGTCGCAGCGACCAGCGCCGCGTTCTTTCTGCTGTCACTCCCGGCTCTGCTGCTGACAACCTTCTCCGGTGCGGCCGTTCTGGACATCTCACTTCGGCCGCAACTGCTGCTGATCGTCGTGGTGCCAGCGGCCATCATCCCCATGGGATGCGTTGGCGCTTTCATCGGTACATACGCCAAGAACTATCAGCAAGGGCATGCGATCAGCACGGCCCTGACAATGTCGACGGTGATGCTCGGTGGTGTGCTTGTGCCATCAAGTAATCTACCGAAGGCGCTTTCCGTACTCCGGTGGATCAACCCGGCGAACTATGCCGCCTCTGCCTTGCGTCAAGTCCTTCTCGGCCCTGTGACTGGACGGCTCGCGGTCGACCTCGCCGTTCTTACCGTCCTGGGCGCCGTTCTCTTCTTTCTCGCGGAACGACGCCTGCGCTTGGTTTGAGAAGCTATCCACCTTGCTTTGAACCTCGGCGTTATCCGGATGATGTTGGTCCCTTCAGGGGCAAGGCCAAGGTGCGATGCGTGCCCGGATCCTGGACTGGTCCGGGTGAATTCCGAAGGTGATCGAGGTCCTTCAGAGAGAGAGGACGTGTTGGCGCCGTTGTTGCCATCCGGGCCGTTGAAAGTGTCGGGCATGGAGGGGCTCCGTGCCGATCTCCTGTCGTGTTCCCCGGACTTGCTGGACCTGACCTGGGACCAGATGAGGACGCTGATCATCGTCCGTGAAACGGGGAGCGCGCTGGCCGCGGCGAAGGTGCTCGGGCGGGAGCAGTCCAGTGTCCAAAAGCAGCTCGACGTCCTCAACCGCAACTTCCAGGCCCTCACGGGTGAGCTGTTGGTGGTCAAGCAGGGCCGGGGCAAGGACTTCCTGTTCACCCGGACCGGGCTGGAGGTCGCCGAGCGGGCTCGGGCAACCTTTGCCGACTGGCTGCGGGACATTGCCGACTCCCGCCGCCGGCTCGGCTCGACGCTGACGGTGGGGACGGCCGAGTCCACCCTCGGCTTCCTGGGCCGGGTGTTGGAGAGGGTGGCTCCGCATTTGCTCGAGCGGGAGGTCGAGCTGAAGGTCGTGCATGTGCGGAGCCGCGACTTCTGGAAACGACTGGACTCCAACCAGGTCGACCTACTGTGCGGCGATCTCGCGGCCGAGGCGGCCGCCGAGCGGGTGGCTCCCGACTACGACTTCCTCGAATGGCACCGCGAGGGCCTGGCTCTGCTGACGAACCTGCCGGTGCGCGAGCTCGCCGCCAAGAGCGTCGGCGTCGACCGGCTGCGGAGCCTGCCGCTGGTCATCCCCTCCCGCGGGGTGATCACCGACTTCGTCGAGCGCTGGTATGGTCCTGGCTTTCGCTCGCAGTTGCAGATCACCGCCGAGATCGACGACATCTATTTCGGACTCGCCCTGCTGCGGTCCCGCATGGCCTACGGGTGCATGCTGTGTGCCCGCTCCATCGGCGAAGCCGCCGTCGCCGGACACCTGCCCACCAGCGAGGACTTCCGACTCATCGACTTCGCCGGCGACTTCGACCCCATGCTCCAGCTGGTCTCCGGTGTCTTCGCCCGCAAGGGCGAACGTGAGACCTATGACGCCTCCCATCCCCTGAACATTCTGTGGGACGCCTTCCGTGACGAGGCCGCCTCCGGCAGGCCCCTTCCCGTGGGACCTTAGGGACCTCTCGTGCTGCTGGCCTCGGTCAACCTCAACAAGTGGCCCGGCGCCCGCTCAGACCCCGCCGCCCACGAGCCGTTCGAACCGCCGGCTGGATACCGCTCGCACTCGGCCGGCCTCACCTTCGCCAGCCGTGACGGACATCTGGCCGCTTGGCCCAGCGAAACCTCGCCCCGCCCGCCTCCTGGCCGCCCAGCCGACCGGGCAGGCCCCGGACGGCCGCCGCCGAGGACGATCGCCCACTGCTGACCTGCGGGGGTTGCACCCGCCCCGACGATGGCCTGTCCGGCGAGGACACCAGCGCCTTCACCATCGAGGCCGAACGGCAGACGCCGCGGCAGCTGATGAAGGGGTCGGATCTGCTTCCGGTCCACCCGAAACGAGGACTTCCAGCGCGGCCTCGAGCCAGGCTGGATCAGTGCACTCGCCCGCGGGGCTGGCCGCGCCCTCGTGCCGCCGCTGACCGGGGTCTGCCCTGCCGTCCTGACCAATCCCGAGACGTGAGAGGGGTGCCCGTGAACGCCCCCAACCGCGTGCCCGGTCCAGCACAAGGCCATGTACCAACCGATCGCTGAGAGGGTCTCCGATCAGCGGTTGCCCGTCCAGACGATCCGATCGGCGAAGCCGCCCCGCTCACCTGCCTTGGTCTCACGGATCTTCTCCAGCTGATCCGCGGTGACCCCGAGGTCCGCAGCGAGCGCGCGCACCACCTCCAGCACGTCCGCGAGTTCCTCCGGCGCCGACTTCTCATCCGCCTCAAGGAACTCGGCGACTTCCTCGCCAAGCTTGTCCCGCAGCCGGCTGCGGTATTCTTCCCGACCCGCGGTGTAGGTGACCGGCTCAGCCCCGTCCTCACGGATGATCTGCGGAATCCGGTCCCGCACCAACTTGCCGTGCCCACTGGAGGAATCCACTCGTGTTCTCCGCATCTTTCTCCGTGAGGCGGTCGCCGGGCGCCGCCCCTCATGCCTCCGTATCCTAGAGAAGTCGCCTTACGACTGGCCGTACGAACCGCCAGTCCCATCCACTCAGGGCCCATGCCGCCGAGGGCGGCCCGTTTCAGCGGGCGTTGGGCAAGACAGGGGCACTCCGCGCGGCGTCTCTCGCGACGAGGGACTCGGTCCGCCCCTCGCCGCTACAGCGGCGCCTACCTGCTCGCGTTGAAACTGAATACATTCGCGAGATCCTCAGCTTCGACACATCAGCCGACGGGCTGACGGCTCCGTTGCGTTGATCGATCGCGTGCAGTGATACCGCCTTGAGTGGCTCGTTCTTCTTTCTTGTACCTCCGGTCGCTGCCCGGTGTCGGTCTGGTCCTGGCGCACACACTTGCGCGGCGTCTCGCGCGTGCCGATGCCCAACTTCGTGACGACGGCGTTGGTCGTGGCGTCCTCGGTCGGGCGTTGTCGCCGCGGACCTCGGCGACCATGCGCATCGCACGCTCCTCACCCCATAGGACACGGCCTTAGACGACCTGCTCAACGGCGTAGATCGCGTCCCAGACGCGTGCGAGCTGCGCGTGGAAGTCGTCGAGGGTGCCGTCATTGCGGATCAGGTATCGCGCGTCCTCCGGCCTGAGCGTCTTCTCCGACACGTGGTCCATCTGCGGAATGCCGGGACGGTTGATGTGGAGCAGATGGAAGCCGGCGCGGGCGAGGGAGGCCGCTTCGTTGGGGTACCTGATGTCGGTGATGATGACAGGGGCGCCGGCGTCGTTGGCCTCTTCCGTCGCCTTGAGAGCCAGGCGGAGCCAGAAGTCCTCGTCCAGGGCGCGGATGGCGGCGCTGAGTTCCTGAAGGATGCGGCGGACTTCCGCAGTGTCGTCCTTCGCACGCTCCCAGCCGAACTCAGCGATATCCTCCGCGAGCCGGTAGTACTCCGCGGCGTGATCCACCTTGACGATGGGATTGGTCCGGAGTGCCGCCTCCTTTATCGGGTCGGCGAGGGCCACGCGCCGATACCCGTGCTGCTCGACGAAGTACTTCCCCGCCGTGTCCTTACCGGAACGTGCGCGCCCGATGATGCCGATATTGCCCATCGTCCTTCTTCCCTTGTGCTGGTGCTGGCGTAAGGGTGACTGCGGATATTCAGCGGAATCGGCCTACCTGACACACCGATAGCAGAGAAACTTCGCTGACCTGTGAGGACGCGAGTTCGAAAGCGTATCCGCCGCAGCCTCCCCGTTTCGCTTCTGGTGGCTGAGCTGGTGTGATGGCCGTGCGGTGGGGTTCTGGTCGTTGACTGCCACGTGGGCAGATCGAGGCCCGAAGGGTCCCTCGGTCGTGGGTGTTCAGGGACGGTGCCGTGGTTCAGCTAGCCGGCCGCGGCAGTGCTGCTAGGCAGACGAACGCGCTGGTCAGCTTGTTTCGCCAGGGCCAGGTCGCACCAATCCGAAGGTACGTGCGGCGGCCGCCGCGGGTGATGCGGGCTGCTGCGTACGGCAGTCGGTGGCGAAGCTTCTTTGGCTCGGCGGCGGCTGGTTCGCCCTCGAGCGGCAGGACCACGTACGTGTCCAGGCGAGCAGGCCGAGGGCAGTCAGGGACAGCTCCAGCCACGCTTGGTTGACGTGGAAGTGCCGGGAAGGGAATCAGCCGAAGCCGACTGTCCTGTCTTGTGTTGCAAGGAGCCTTCGCCGTAAAGGGTGTCGGTGAGGAAGACCTGATGGTACATGCCTTCGTCGAGATCGAACAGGGACAGCTGGGCGCCGGGATGTGGGTGCTCGCGGCGGACGGTGATTCGAGTTTCCCCGGCAGGCTCGGTGGCGGCTGCGTATGCGAGCCAGGCGGCCGTGCTCGTGATCGTGGACGGCCGCGCCCTTGCACTGTCCGCACGGCCAGTAGAACTGAACCTCTCCGCATTTCACCCTGAGAAAACCCATAAATATCTTGTTCTCTCGGAGCATTCCGAGGCAGGATTCCTGCAGCCGCCTTCGATCCGAAAGGCGATACCCATTGTGCTGTCTACTTTCCCCCGGGGGTGAGCCATGCTCTCAGCCGAGTCGATCACGCAGCTGATCAATAAGGGCGATCTGGGGTGGGCCGGCCAGCTCCGACGCGACTCCCTTCTGTTGACGCTCGGCTCGCCGCTACAGCCACTCGTGGTTCCCAGCACGGAGGTGATCGACCTCGCCGACCAGTCCAGCATCGATGACCTCTACGGCGAGCCGGTGACCGCGTGGAAGACGTACGAGCTGCTGCCCGGCGAGACGCTGCTGGCGGCGGTCGATGAACCGCTTCGGCTCGGGGCCGGGCTGATGGGGATGATCGGCGGGCTGAGCCACCTGGCTCGCGTCGGCTTGGCCGTCCATGTCACCAGCCCGTTCGTCCTGCCCGGCTGGAACGGGTACCTGACGCTGGAGCTCGTGAACACCGGCCCCGCCGCACTGCGGCTGCACCATGGCATGCCGCTGGCCCGCCTGCTTGTCTTCGCCTTGGAGGGGTTCCTCAGCGATGAGGTCGTGTCCCAGCCCTTCTACGACCGTGACGCCCTGAAGAGCCGATACGCCGACAAGTTCCCCATCGACGCAACCCAGAGGTAATTCTTTCTGATGGACTGCCAGTTCTGCACCGAATTCGCCGGATTCGAGAGCGAGTCCCGCATCATCACCGAGACCGCCGGCGGCTGGGTGCTGCTGCCGACCGTTGGCGCCTTCACCCCCGGTTACTGCCTGTTCATGCCGCTGGAGCACTTGGACGCCGCCGCCGACGTCACCCCGGCCGATCTGGAACGGGTCGCCGCGGAGACGGAGGAGATGCGCACGCTGATTCAGGCCCGCTACGGGCCGGTCATCATGGCCGAACACGGCCCGCGCGACTGCGAGCTGGGGGCCTCCTGTTGCAGCCACTGCCACCTGCACCTGATCCCCGTGCCCGACCCGGACGCCGTCACCGCGGCCTATGCGAAGACCGGCGGCCCCGGCCGTCGGCTCACCTCGATGTCGGAGCTCCCGGCCGCTGCGGACGGCTCCTACCTCTATCTCTCGCCGCGGCCCGGTGAGCACTACTACTGGCCCTCGGCTGGCTTCGCCCGCCAGTTCGTCCGCCGCGTCTGCGCCGACGAGCTCGGCATCGGTGACTCCTTCGACTGGCGTGATCACCCCTTCTCCCCGAACCTCCAGCGCACGCTCGCCGAACTCTCCGCCGACCTGCGCGTCCCGGATCCCGCCTGACGAAGGAGAGGGGGATCGGTGCGATGGTGATATCCCCGCCCCGCCCGTTTCACGCACTCACCGCCACTGAGCCAACCGCAGCGGCCAAGGCCCGGCGCCGGCCGAAGCGGCAGACCATGGCACTGCCGCACTCGCTGAAACTGCCCGTCCTCAACACCTGCCCCATCAAGCCCAGCCATCGCGCTGCGACGGCATCAGGCGCCGCCAACCACGTGGAGCCGGCCGCATGATCACCGAGTCGATCTATCTCGACCACCAGGCCACCACACCGCTGGACGAGCGTGTTCTCCAGGAGATGCTGCCGTTCCTCACCAGCGAGTACGGGAACCCCTCCAGCCCGCACACCTACGGGGAGGTGGCCGCCCGCGCTGTCCGCACCGCCCGCCGCCGCGTGGCCGACCTGGTCGGCGCCAAGAACGAGCGTGAGATCGTCTTCACCTCCGGCGCTACCGAGGCCGACCACCTCGCGATCGTCGGCGCAGCCCTGGCCGCCCGCCCGCACGGCGGGCACCTTGTCACCACCGCGATCGAGCACAAGGCAGTCCTCGCCGCCTGCCAACGGCTCGTCAACCACCACGGCTACACGCTCACCCGCGTCGGCGTCGACCGGCACGGCCGCGTACTCCCCGCCGACATCGCCGCGGCGCTCACCCCGCACACCGTGCTGGTCTCGGTGATGCATGCCAACAATGAGATCGGCACCCTTCAGCGGCTCACGGCGATCAACGAGATCACCGCCCCGCGCGGCATCGTGCTGCACACCGATGCCGCCCAGAGCGCCGGCTGCGGTCTGATGGACGTCACCGAACTCGGCGTCGATCTAGCCTCCTTGTCGGCGCACAAACTCTACGGGCCCAAGGGCATCGGCGCCCTCTACATCCGCGGCGGCATCCGCATCACCGCCCAGCAGACCGGCGGCGGACAAGAACGCGGACTACGAGCCGGCACCCCCAACGTCCCCGCGATCGTCGGCTTCGGCGCTGCCGCTCACCTCATCTCCACCGGCGCCGTCACACCCCCGCCCCGCATCCGGGCGCTGCGCGACCGGCTCCAGGACCGCCTCCTGACTGCGATCCCCAACGCCGTCGTCAACGGTCATCCCTACCAGCGACTGCCGGGAAACCTCAGTCTCACCCTTCCCGGCGTCGAAGCCACCGACCTCCTCGACCGCCTCCCCGGTATCGCCGCCTCCACCGGCTCGGCCTGCAATACCGGAAGCGGTGAACCCTCCCACGTCCTCACCGCGATCGGCCTCACCCGCGAGCAGGCTCGCGCAACCCTCCGGCTCAGTCTCGGCCGCACCACCACAGCCACCGATGTCGACCGGGCCGCCGAATGCATCACCCGAACCGCACACACCCTGGCAGCGGTGCCGGCCAACACGGCCTGACCCGTCCCGACCCCCTGTCGCCCTTGCGGAACGCTCCTCCAGAACCCGCCAGGGCGGCCTCGCTCCTCGTCCATTGAGGTATAGCAGATGAAGGCTCTCGTGCTGTCCGGTGGCCTCGGCACGCGGCTTCGGCCGATCACTCACACCTCGGCCAAGCAACTCGTGCCCGTGGCCAACAAGGCCGTGCTCCACTACGGCCTGGAATCCATCGCCGCCGCGGGGATCACCGAAGTCGGCGTAGTGGTCGGCGACACCGCGGCCGAGATCGAGGACGCGGTCGGCGACGGGTCGAAGTTCGGCCTGGACGTGACCTATATCCTCCAGGAGAAGCCCCTCGGCCTGGCCCACGCCGTGATGATCGCGCGGGACTGGCTCGGCGACGACGACTTTGTGATGTACCTCGGCGACAACTTCGTCGTGGGCGGCATCACCGACCTTGTCGACGAGTTCCGCCGGTGCCGTCCGGACGCGCAGATCCTGCTGACCCGCGTTTCCGACCCCCGCGCCTTCGGTGTCGCCGAACTCGACGCGAACGGCCAGGTGGTCGGTCTGGAAGAGAAGCCGGAGCGTCCCAAGAGCGACCTCGCGCTCGTCGGAGTGTACTTCTTCACGCCGGCGATCCACGAGGCGGTGCGCGCCATCCGGCCCTCCTGGCGCGGCGAGCTGGAGATCACCCACGCCATCCAGTACCTCATCGACACCCGCGCCGAGGTCCGCTCCACCGTCGTCCAGGGCTACTGGAAGGACACGGGGAACGTCACCGACATGCTCGAGGTCAACCGGACCGTCCTGGAGGGCATGGTGCGCCGTATCGACGGCGAGGTCGACGAGGCGTCGCAGGCCATAGGGCGGGTGGTGGTGGCGGAGGGCGCGAGGATCGTGAACTCGCGGATCGTCGGGCCCGTCGTCATCGGCTCCGGCACCGTCGTCAGCGACTCCTACGTCGGCCCGTTCACGTCCGTGGCAGAGAACTGCCGTATCACCGACAGTGAACTGGAGTTCTCCATCGTGCTGCGGGACTCCTCGATCCAGGGGGTGGGCCGGATCGAATCCTCGCTGATCGGCCGGCACGTCGAGGTCACCCCGGCGCCCTGCGTCCCCAGCGCGCACCGACTCATTCTAGGAGACCACAGTAAGGTGCAGATCCGTTCATGAACGTGCTCGTCACCGGCGCAGCCGGCTTCATCGGCTCCCACTACGTCCGCACGCTGCTCGCCGGTGACACGGCCCGCGTCACCGTCCTCGACGGACTCACCTACGCCGGTACCCTTGCCAACCTCGAACCGGTCCTGGCGCGCCTGGAGTTCGTCCAC
Source organism: Streptomyces hygroscopicus subsp. hygroscopicus (assembly GCF_001553455.1). Classification (GTDB taxonomy): domain Bacteria; phylum Actinomycetota; class Actinomycetes; order Streptomycetales; family Streptomycetaceae; genus Streptomyces; species Streptomyces hygroscopicus. The sequence continues at coordinate 36,456 of NZ_BBOX01000009.1, read as the reverse complement.
GGGGACATCTGCGACTCCGGCCTGGTCGACACCCTCATGGCCGACGCCGACCAGGTGGTGCACTTCGCGGCGGAGTCCCACGTCGACCGCTCCATCACCGGTGCGGCCGACTTCGTCCGCACCAACGTGCTGGGCACCCAGACCCTGTTGGACGCGGCCCTGCGGCACGGTGTCGGCCCGTTCCTGCACGTCTCCACCGACGAGGTCTACGGCTCCATCACCTCCGGTTCCTGGCTCGAGGACCATCCGCTGAGCCCCAACTCGCCGTACTCCGCCTCCAAGGCCTCCTCCGATCTGCTCGCTCTGGCCTACCACCGCACCCACGGCCTGGACGTCCGGATCACTCGCTGCTCCAACAACTACGGGCCGAGCCAGTTCCCGGAGAAGATCATCCCGCTGTTCATCACCAACCTCCTCGACGGCCACAAGGTCCCGCTGTACGGGGAGGGAAGCAACGTCCGCGACTGGCTGCACGTCGCAGACCACTGCCGGGGCATCGAGCTGGTGCGGACCCGGGGCCGCCCCGGCGAGGTCTACAACATCGGAGGCGGCACCGAACTGAGCAACAAGGAGCTGACCGGTCTGCTGCTGGAGGCATGCGGGGCCGGTTGGGAAATGGTGGAGTACGTCGAGGACCGCAAGGGTCACGACCTGCGCTACTCGGTGGACTGGGGCAAGGCCCGCGACGAACTCGGCTACCGGCCGCGGCATGACTTCGCCGACGGGCTCGCCCGCACCGTTGCCTGGTATCGCGACAACCGTGACCGGTGGGAGCCGCTCAAGCGCCGCGTCCGTGAGCGACGCGCATGAGGTGGCTGGTCACCGGCGCCGGCGGCATGCTCGGCCGCGACATGGTCGGGGAACTGCGTCGGCGCGGCGAGGATGTGATCCCCCTGGACCGTGCCGCCCTGGACATCACCAGCCCCGGGTCCATCGATCGGGCCTTCGCCGAGCACCGGCCCGATCTGGTCGTCAACTGCGCCGCCTACACTGCCGTCGATGCCGCCGAGACCGACGAGCGGCAGGCGCTCGCGGTCAACGGCGACGGCCCCCGGTTGCTCGCCCAGACCTGTGCCGCGTACGGCACCCGCCTCGTGCACGTCTCCACCGACTACGTCTTCTCCGGCGATGCCCGCACCGCTTACCCCGAGGACCACCCCACCGCCCCGCGCACGGCCTACGGCCGTACCAAGCTGGCCGGCGAGCGGGCCGTCCTCACCGAACACCCCGGCGCCAGCGCCGTCGTCCGCGCCGCCTGGCTGTACGGCGCCCACGGCCGCAACTTTGTCCGTACGATGCTCGACCTCGAAGCACGCCGTAACACCGTGGACGTCGTCGACGACCAGCGCGGCCAGCCGACCTGGAGCGTCGACGTGGCCGCGCGGATTGCCGACTTCAGCCCGCTGGTCGGGGTCGGCGCGCACGGCGTCTTCCACGCCACCAACGCAGGCCAGGCCACCTGGTACGAGCTGGCTCGCGAGGTGTTCTGGCTGGCTGGCGCCGATCCCCACCGGGTGCGCCCCACCAGCAGCACCGCCCTCTCCCGGCCCGCGCCGCGCCCCGCCTACAGCGTCCTCGCGCACGACCGGTGGCAGGAGATAGGTCTTCCCCCGGCGCGCGACTGGCGGGCCGCCCTGCACGAAGCACTGCCCCACATCCGCAAGGCGACATCGTGTGAAACGCCATGAGTTCGCGTGGGAGCTCCACAAGGCCGGCCCCTACCACAACCTCCGGGTGATCGGCGTCAACGGCGGCCCCCTGCGCCTCCGGCACCCACTCACACGGCGCGCTCCATCGGTCCTCGAACCTGGCGGACAGCCCCGCGGGGCTATCCGCGCTGCTGGGCGTACAGCGCACAGCACTCCGCGTACGACGGCAGCAGCCCGGTCCGTTCCGCCTCGGCCAGCGACGGCGCGACCGTGTCCTTGGGGGACAGGACCGGCGTGATGTCCTGGGGCCAGGGGATGGCCAGAGCCGGGTCGAGCGGGTCGATACCGTGCTCGCGCTCGGGCGCATAGCCGGTCGAGCAGAGGTAGACGAGTGTGGCGTCGTCGGTGAGTGCCGTGAACGCGTGCCCGAGGCCCTCCGCGAGGAACACGGCGCTGTGGTTGTTGTCGTCGAGCCGCAGCGCCTCCCACTGCCCGAACGTCGGGGAGCCGACACGGACGTCGACGATCACATCCAGGACCGCCCCGCGCACACAAGTCACCTGCTTGGCCTGGCCGGGCGGTACGTCGGCGAAGTGCACGCCACGCACGACCCCCCGGCGGGAGACCGAGCAGTTGGCCTGCGCTACGGTCAAGTCGTAGCCGGTCCTCTCGCTGAACTCCTTGCCCTGGTACCACTCGTGGAAGCTGCCGCGTTCGTCCGGGAAGACCTTCGGTTCCAGTATCCAGGCGCCCTCGATTTCCATTGGTCGCATGATCGTTCACGCCTTCCGTGTCGTGGCCGCGGTCGTCGACGGCCCGGGGCCGCGGCGCGGTCTGCGCACCGCGCGTCGTACCGGATGAACCGCTTCGGGATCGATAGAACACGATCAAGGCTAAGACCAGGAGCTGGACTCGGGATGGCGCCCGGCGGAGTGGGGGCCGGACCTGGTTCTGTTCCAGGAGGATCTCTGGCGATCCGCGCACCCGGGCCTGGAGGCTCGCGACGTGGCCGGTTCCTCGCTCACCAACAATAAGGTGAGCCGCCGCAGCCCGTGCGCGAAGGACTTCACGGCGAGCGAGCTGAGTGCGCAGGACTTCGACTTCTCGCACGTTCCCACCCTCCGGGAAGAGCATGACGGCACTCAAGCGGTGCCTCGTGGGCGGGAAGGGGCGCGCCCGGCAGGTGCCTTCCGGGGCTTGTGCTCGGCGCACTACACACACTGGCGGCTCGTCCCCGGTCGGGCGGACCGGCCGGCCGACTCGATCGCTCAGCAGACTCCCTGCGCGGCGGCTCCATCGTGCTCGATTCGTGGTTGCGATGCGAACGGGACCTCGGAGATACGCCCGGGCAGTCCATCGGCCACCCAGGTTCGATGGGCAGCCCACCACGTCGTCGGACTGCCCAGCATCGCCTTGGCCGAGGCGACGCTGCCGGATCCGCGGGTTCTGGGGCGCGGCAGCTCCAGCCGGACGAGCAAGGGATGCTCGGCTGCGCCGGGGGGCGGGCATGGCCATCAGCCTGCCTCGGCATCTCTGCCGCGCAACGCCGTGCCGGGCCACTGCGCGCTCCGGCCCGGGACGCGCAGCGCTCACCCCACGAAGCGCAGCGCATCGGGCGTGAGGTCCTTGCGCGTGGGATACCCGTCGACGGCCATGCTCAAGTCCGCTTCGGCCAGGAGCGAGCGCAGCACGTGCGCGACGCCGTCGACGCCGCCGAGCGCCAGTCCGTAGCAGTACGGGCGACCGACCCCTACCACTGCCGCACCCAGCGCCAGCGCCAGCGCCAGCGCCTTGATGATGTCGGCGCCCGTACGCACCCCCGAGTCGAACAGGACCGGCAGCCCGTCGGCGGCCTGGACCACATCGGGCAGGCAGTCCAGCGCGGCCAGCCCTCCGTTGGCCTGCCGCCCGCCGTGGTGGGATCAGTAGACAGCGGCCACACCGTAGTCCTTGCCCCGGCGAACGTCGTCGGGATGGCAGACGCCCTTCAGCATGAGGGGCAGTCCGGTCTCCGACCGCAGCCACTTCCAGGTCCTCCCACCGGAACGGACCACCGAAGATCGGCAAGGTACGCACCGCCACCTCGGTCGCGTCCGCGCCAGGCCGCAGCCGCTCGCGGAAGGCCGGATCGCTGGTGTAGTGGCTCAGGCAACCGCTGAGGACGTGCGGATAGTTCGGCCCGGCCAGGTCGCGGGGCCGCCAGCCGGTGACCCAGGTGTCGAGGGTGACGGCGATGGCCCGGAAGCCGGCGGCCTCGGCGCGGTGCACCAGGCTCGCGGCCATCTCCCGGTCCGGCGGCGTGTACAGCTGGAAGGAGCCCGGCGTGCCGCCGCGTTCCGCCGCCGCTTCTTCCATCGGATCCGCCGACAGGCTACCGGCGAGGAACGGAACACCGGTCCGCGCGGAGGCCCGCGCACCCGCCATGTCGCCGTGACCGCCCTGAGCACACACCCCGATCACCCCGACCGGCGCCATGAACACGGGCGAGGGCAGCCGCACACCGAACAGCTCGATCGACATGTCCCGCTCGGTAGGCGCCACCAGCATGCGCGGGTACAGACCCCAGCGCTGGAACGCCGCGCAATTGGCTCGCTGCGTGTGCTCGTCACCGGCGCCAACACCGGCCACATACCCCCACCCAGACCTTCGGCGGCATCGCGGCCGACGCCCTCTCCCGAAGCTCCTGGAACGTCATCGGGTACGGGGGCTGATGGCCGCGCTGCCCTGGCCGCACAGTTCGTCCTGGTATGAGGAAAATTGCGTCACGGTCCGCTGAATACCCCGCGCACCGGGGCGACGCCCTCTGCGGCGCCCCCCGCCGCCGGTGGACAAGTGCGCCTTTCCTTCACCTTCGCTGTTTCATGCGACGGAATGTGGCTACCAGGGCGTGATGGCCACTGTCTCGTCGACGCGGTCGGCCCGGCGGCCGGCGTCTGGCGGGCGCTGTGCTTAGCCCCCTGCTGGCTGTGCTGGCAGCCGTGGCCAACGCGCTGGCTTCGGCACTGCAGCGCAAGGCTGCCCGTGAGGAGCCCGAGGAGGAGAACCTGAGGCTGCGCCTGGTGTGGCACCTCCTGCACCGTCCGGTGTGGTTCTGCGGGGTCGCGTCGCTGATCGTGGCGTTCCTGCTGCAGGCCGTCGCCCTGGGCAACGGCCAGCTCTCCGTGGTGCAGCCGCTGCTCGCCCTGGAGCTGCCGACGGCGCTGATCCTCGCCGGTTTCCTCTTCGGCAGCCGGCTGGGCCGGCGTGAGTGGGGCGCGTCGGCGGTCATGGCGATGGGTCTGGCCGGTCTGCTCCTCGCCCTCGGGCCGAGCGGTGGGAGCACCTCGTCCGTCGCCTGGTGGGAATGGGCGATCGGCTGTGGCGCCAACATGGTGCTGATCGCGGCCGGGGTGCTGTGCGGACGCCGTGTGTCGGGTGCCCGACGGGCGGCGGTCCTGGGTACGACCACCGGCTGTGCCTTCGGCCTGACCGCCGCGCTGATGAAGGGCATGACGAGCAGCTTCTCCCACGGCCTGCTCAGCGTGTTCACCAGCTGGCAGCTATGGGCGATGATCATCGTAGGCGCGGGCGCCATGTTCCTTCTGCAGTCGGCGATGCACGCGGGCAGGCTTCTGGCCACGCAGCCCGGTCTGACCATGGCCGACCCGGTGGTGGCCATCCTGTGGGGGGTGCTGATCTTCCACGAGAAGGTCCGCGGTGGCCTGTTCATCCTCCTGGCGGTCCTGGCCGCCGCGGCCGTGGCGGCGGCCGTGATGGTCCTGTCGCGCTCCCCGCTGCTGAGTGGCGAAGGCGGCGAACGGGAAGACGGCGGCGGGGCGGGCCGCGAGGAAGCGACCGGCTCGCGGCCCCGCGGCGAAGCATGAAGCCGCCCCGGCGCGTCCAGGCACTGGCCCGGCGCGGCGTACGGGCCCTCGGCAAGAGCTGACCGGGGGGAGGGAGCAGGAGCCGCCAGGGATGGCGTGGCCGCCGCCGGCGCGGCTCACGGCCGGGGCCGCTCCGCGGGGACCGCGCGGACACCTCGCCGTCCCCGCGGCCGCAACGCCCCGGCAGGCCGGGCGCGGTGCGTCACGACGCGCCGCGGCGGTGAAGGGCGTCGAGTGCCCGGTCGAGGGGGCCGAGGACCGGTGCGGCCAGCTTGTTCGTGGCCTCGTTGTTGACCCATCGGTGCGGCCGGGTCGGGGCGTATGCCTGGGCGAGCTTGACCTCGGCGCCGAGCATGCGGAGCCGGAGCGGGCTGACGGCCTTGCCCAGGGCCCGGAGCTCCTCACGCTCCTCCCGCGCGGCATGCCGGGAGACCGCGCGCCTGGCCTCGTTGAGGCGCCGCAGGTATCCGGCCCCGTCGGGCCCCGTGCGCCACAGTGCGATCAGCAGTTCCTTGGCGTGCTTCTCCTCCGCGCGGCGGCGGGCCGCCAGCTCGCGGCCGTGCCGCAGGACGCGGCGCGCGACGGGATGGACGTGTGCCTCTTCGGCGGCCTCGTGGACGGCGAGCAGGCGCATCAGCCGGTCGAAGTTCCGGCGGCGCCACGGGCCGGGCAGGGCGGCCCGCAGGAAACCGAGCCTGATCTGCCGGTGCTGGCGGATGAGCAGGTCGACGACGTTTTCGCCGCCCAGAGCCCGCATCGCCCGCCGGGACCGAGCGGAAGCGGTGGTCGCGGCACGGGCCGTCGCCGCCCCGGCGAGCGACGGCCTGGCCGCTGTCTTCAGCGCGGCCTGTCTGGTCAGGGTTCCCATGGTCTGTCCCTCCTCACCCGTCTCAGCGGTCCTGGGTACCCTCGCGTGCGGCGCTCACGCACGCAGCCCGCCCGAAACCACCGGTGCCGCCCCGCACCGGGCGGGCGGGCGACGCACGATCCGGGCCCAGCGGCCCCGTCCCGCGCGGTCGCGGGTCGCGTGCCGGCCGTCACCCCGGGTACTCCCGGCACGGCACCGGTGGACCTTCGGCCGAAGCGGCAAGTGGATGCCCTCCCCCGGGCAGGCCCGCCGGGCCTCGCGGCACGGGGAACGGCCGGGTCAGTCCCCCAGCAGATCGGCCACAGCCCGCTCGAGCTCGGCCGGAGTCACGGCACCGACCGCCCGCACGATTCCGTTGTCGTCGACCAGTACGTTCGTGGGGACACCGGTGATGCCGAGCCTGGCGGCGTAGTCGCCGGTCTCGTCCAGCAGGAGGGGGCCCTCCACGTTCCACACGGCGGCGAAGCGGAGTGCCTCCTCGCGTGCCCGGCGCGTTTCCCACACGTTGATCAGAATGATGTCCAGCCCGGACCGGGCGGTACGGCGGCGCAGTTCCTCGAGGACCGGCGCCTCCGCATTGCACGGGCCTCACCAGCTCGCGAAAAAGTTGATCACGTACTTCTTCTCCGCCCACTCCCGTGTGGTGCGCTCCTGACCGGTCCGGGCGTCGGGCAGGGCGAAGTGGGGGATCCTCCGGCCGACCGCCGGATGGGTCTGGGGCCGTACCGGTCCCGGCAGCCAGGGCCTGTCCACCACGGTCAGCGTGCCGCTTCCGGCGTTGGAGACCAGCAGCCGCCCGGTGGCCGCGTCGATGTGGCAGTCGCCGGGGCCGTGACCGACGGTGATGCGGTGTGTTTCGGCCCCGCTGGACGCGTCCAGGGCGCTGACGGTCCCGGCTCCCCGGTTGCAGACGTACAGCCGGCCGCCGTCCGGGGAGACGCACATGCCGACCGGGGCTCGCTCGACCCGCATGTCGTCCAGCGGGCGTCCGGTCGCGAGGGAAAGCCGCAGCACCGTGCTGTGCAGGGACCCGGCCACGTACAGGTGACCGGTCGTGGGGTTGGCGACGGTCTTGCACGGTCCCTCACCGACGGCGATCCGCCGCAGGGGACGCAGGGTCTCGGTGTCGAACACGGTCAGCGAGCCGGCCATGAAGTTCGCGCAGTACCCGCGGCCCCGTTCCTCGTCCACCGCGATGCTGCCCGCGCCGATCTCGGCCGGGATGACGCCGATCACCTCCAGCCGGTCGGCGTCGATGGCGGTGATCGTACCGGCGGCGGTGTTGCCGCAGAAGACGCGCCGGCGTGCCGGATCGTGTCCGAGCCCGGCCGGGTAGGCGTCCTGCCCGACGGTGATCTGGGCGACACGGTCCGCGTTGTCGGCGTCGAGGACGGTGACCGTGTCGGAGCGGGCGTCGGCCGTGAACAGCCGCCTGCGGGGCAGATCCAGTACGACCGGGATCGGTTCCCTGCCCACACCGGCCCGCCACACCGGAACCCAGCGGTCGAGATCCACGGCGACCACCGCGTTGTCACGGGAACAGGCCACATAGGCGCGGCGTGCCGCGGAGTCGACGGCCACCGCCTCCGGGCCGGCGCCGAGCCAGGGCTCCGCCACGACCCTGTGCGCCCATTCCACCCGGCAGGCCGGACCGCTGTGCGGAGGGGGGAACTTGCCAGCCACGGTCATTGTGTAGACGCCGGCCCCGGAAACGAAACCTCGGCTTCCGGGGCGGCGCCGACCGCGCGGCGGTGGAAACGTGTGCGCCGGAGTCACCCGAGCGGCGGTGTGCCGGGGTTTATGCCCGCTCCGCCACGGCAACCCCGGGGCGTGACCCTCGCATCCGCGGCTCAGGAGAATCCCATGACCCTTGTCGCCGACTACGTGCTGCAACGCCCGGCCGAATGGGGCGTCCAGCGGGTGTACGGCTGCCCCGGAGACGGCATCAACGGACTGCTCGGTGCCATCGACCGCGCCCGGGGCGAGCCGGAACTCATCCAGACGCGGCATGAGGAGATGGCCGCGTTCATGGCCTGTGCGCCATGCCGAGTTCACCGGCGAGGTGGGCTGGTGCACGGCCACCTCGGGGCCGGGCGCGGTGCACCTGCTGAACGGGCTGTACGACGCCGAGCTGGACCACCAGCCGGTGGTCGCCGTGGTCGGTCAGCAGAGGTGAACGGCATGAACGAGATGATCACCGTCAAGCGCTACCTGGACCGGCTGACCAACCCGGCCGCCCCGTTCGTCTTCTGCGTGTTCAACAACCAGGACCTCAACCAGGTCACCTGGGAGCAGCGCGCCATGGCGGGCGATCCGAAGTACCCGGGCTCCCCGGAGATCCCCGATGTGCCGTACGCGGCCTACACCCAGCTGCTCGGCCTGAAGGGCACCGTCTGCCAGGCCCCCCGGAAGGTCGGGGACGCCTGGGACGAGGCGCTGGCGGCCGATAAACCGGTGGCGCTGGAGTTCAAGGTCGACAACGGGATCGCGCCGATCCCGCCGCACATCATGGCCTCACAGGGCAAGAAGGCCACCAAGGCGGCGCTGCACGACCCGCGGAAGGCCGGCATCACCGCCAGGAGCGTGCGGCAGAAGATCACCGAGTACGCCGGGCGCCTCCCGGGCCGGGGGGAGAAATGACCGCCACCCGGCCGGACCCCCAGGTCGTGGTGGTGACGGGCGCGAGCGCCGGCGTCGGCCGGGCCACCGCCCGGGCGTTCGGCGCACGTGGCGCCGCCGTGGCGCTGCTAGCTCGCGGGCAGAGGGGCCTGGAGCAGGCCGCGCAAGAGGTGCGGACGGCGGGCGGGCGGGCGCTGCCCCTGGTCGTCGACGTTGCGGACGCCGAGGCCGTGGACTCGGCCGCGCAGCAGGTGGAGGACCGGCTCGGCCCGATCGACGTCTGGGTGAACGCCGCCTTCACCACGGTCTTCGCCCCGGCCACGGAGATCCGCCCGGACGAGCTGCGGCGCGCCACCGAGGTGACGTACTTCGGCTTCGTCCACGGCACCCAGGCGGCTCTGCGCCGTATGCTGCCGCGCGACCGGGGCACCGTCGTGCAGGTCGGCTCGGCCCTGGCCTACCGCAGCGTGCCCCTGCAGGCGGTCTACTGCGGTGCCAAGGCCGCCATCCGGGGTTTCACCGACTCGCTGCGCTGTGAGCTGATGCACGACGGCAGCCGGGTGCGGGTGACCATGGCACATCTGCCCGGGGTGAACACGCCGCAGTTCAGCTGGGTGCTGACGCGCCTGCCGAGGCATCCGCGGCCGGTGGCCCCGGTCTACCAGCCGGAGGTCGCCGCCGAGGGCATCCTGTACGCCGCCGACCACCCGGAGCGACGGGAGTACTGGATCGGCGGCTCCACGGTCGCCACCCTGCTGGGGCAGCGGTTCGCGGCCGGTCTGCTGGACAGGTACCTGGCCCGGACCGGTTACGACTCGCAGCAGACGGACGAGCCCGTCGACCCGTCCCGGGCAGTGAACCTGTGGAAGCCGGTCGACGACGCCCACGGCGCCGACCACGGTCCCCACGGGGTCTTCGACCGGGAGGCGCACTCCCGCAGTCCGCAGCTGTGGGCCTCGCGCCACCGGCGCCCGCTTGCCCTGGGAGCGGCCGCCGGCGGGGCGGTGGGCGCGGTGCTCGCCGCCGGGCTGCGCGGCTCCCTCGGCGCGGCGAGGAAGAAGCGTCGCTAGAGGAAGAAGCGTCGCTAAAGGAGGTCCGGCACCGCCGCGGGCCGTGGACCCGGTGGGACGTGCGGATCGTCTGCCGAGGTGCCCCGGTGTGCCGGATCCCGGTGCCCGGACCGGCCACTGCGGGGCGGCTGCTGTGGCCTCGCCGGGTCCTGGGGCTTCGAGTCCGGCACGTACGAGATCTCCATGCCCTGCGGCGAACAGGCCCTCCTCCCCGCCGTCCGCGACGCCGGCGACGACTTCCTGGTGGTGGCCGACGGCTTCTCCAGACCCAGATCAAGGACGCCTGCACCGGGCGACAGGCCCTGCACGTGGCCGAGGTGATGAAGCCGGCCCGCGACAAGGGCAGGCACGCGGTGCACCGGCTCCCGGAACGCGCCGCCGCCTCCGCGCCGAAGCCTCCCACGCGCACACGGGTGGTCCGGATCTCGGCGGCTGCCGCGATCGGCGCGGCGGCAACGGCGGCCGGTCTCCGGACCGTCCGCCGGTGAATCCTTATCACAGTCTTTCCAGCCAGGAATGTCCGGGATGCACGCGCGTCAGCCAGCCGCCGAGAGCGTCGCGCCGCGACCGGCTCAGCAACGGCAGCACCCCGTCGAAGTCCGCGTGGTCCTTGGGACGTGCCTCCTTCGCTTTGAACAACAGCACCAGCTCCGGCACCAGATACGGGATGCCGTCTGCCGTCCGTTCGATGATCGCCTCGTACGGCAGCCGCAGGCTCTCGTCCCGCCGGCAGATCCACGTCCCGCCCTCGTGCGGCTCGCGGAAGACGTCGAACAGGAATCGGCCGCTCACCGGGTCCCGCAGCCACGTCTGGTGCGTGACCGCGAGCACGTCCGCTCCCGCCCCCGCCCAGACCCGCCCCGAGCCCACCGCGTCATACGCGTAGGCGGGAAAGCGGTCCCGGATCTCCGGGAACCCCGCCGCGGGCACCGCGATCTCCAGATCACCGTGGGGGCGCGACTGCCCTCCGCGGAACAAGTCCAGTGCCCACCCCGCCGCGACGCACCAGGGCGCACCGACCCCGGCCAACCGCTCCGCGACCTGTTCCGGGCGCCAGGCATCCCGCCACCGAGCATCCAGTTCGTCCGCGTCGAGGACAGCGCCGCCAGGCGGAAGGGAGTCGGTCATCGGACCAACGTAGTGCCTGAACCGGGAGGGCGCGAGGAGCAGCGGACCGTCCGGCGGACCGTTGCCGGGCAGTGTTCGGCGCCGCGGGCGCGCACGGCGGCAGCACGCGGACGGCGCTCACCGTGTCCCGATGTGGCCGGCCACGCGCGTGTTCAGGAGGGTGCCGGGCGGAGAGATGTCCCGTTCAGGGTTGCCGAGGCGTCCGTTGGTGAGCCTGCCCACGCGCTTGCCGGCCCCTTACGGTTCGTAGAATGAGGAGTCCTGGCACGGGCACGGGGAGGGAGGCTGCCGATGCTGGCTGCCGTCGCCGACTCGCCCGGCCGGCTCGCCGACGTCCTCGCCGTCCGCGACGTGGGCGCGCCCGCGGCTCCCGGCGCGGGTGAGGTGGTGGTGCGCATGCTCGCCTCGACCGTCAATCCCTCCGACGAGGTCACCGTCTCAGGTGCGTACGGGTCACGGACCGCGTTCCCCATGGTCCCCGGGTTCGAGGGCGTCGGTGTGATCGACGCTGCCGGACCGGGGGTGCCCGCCACGGCGGTGGGCCGGCGTGTGCTTCCGCTCGGGTCGGCGGGGAACTGGCAGCAGTACAAGCGTCTCGGCTACTCCTGGTGCGTTCGCGTCCCGGACGACCTCCCGGATGAGATCGCCTGCTTCGCCTACATCAACCCCCTGACGGCCCTGACGATGGTCGAACGGTTCTGCCGGCCGGGCATACGGAACGTCGTGGTCACGGCGGCGACATCGGCCATCGGCCGGCATCTGGCGGAACTGCTGGCCGGTCGTGGCCTCACGCCGGTCGGGGTGGTCCGGGGAACGCCGGGACGGACCGTGGCCGATCCGTCCCAGTGGCGGGCCGTGATCCAGACCGACGGTCCCCGGTGGCGGGAGGAGCTGCGGGCGGCCGTCGGGCCAGGGGGTATCGATGTGGCCTTCGACTGCGTTGGTGGCGGCGTGGGCGCAGACGTGTTCACCCTGACGGCCCGCGACGGCGTGTTCGTCCACTACGGACTGCTGTCCCGGACACCGCTCCCGGCGGAGTGCTTCACCGGCCGCAGTGGTGCCCGGGTGGAGCTGTTCCGGCTGCGCGACGTGATCCACGAGGACGGCGGTCGGCATCTGCCCGAGCTGTTCGCGCCGGTCTTCGCGCTCCTGCGCAGCGGCGGTCTGCGCACAGCTGTGGGGACGCGTGTCGGGCTCAGCGAACTCCCCGGCCACCTCAAGGACCCGGCGACCGGACGCGCCGGAAAGACCCTGATCGAGTTGCAGAGGTGACGGCGGGGACGGCCGGCGCCGAGGCGGCGCCGCGATCCCCGCTTCGTTCCAGGGGCAGGTAACTGCCGGGCAGCTGCGCGGAGTTCAGGCACGCCGTTCACGATCCGCGGACAGTTGCCCGACGCTCACCTCGGTTCCTCACCCGCCACGTCACCCCCGCCCCTTAGACCACTATTACAGATCTAGACGATTAAGCCAGGCGTGGGTACTGTGCCTCCAGGAGGCGCTCCGCCTGGCCACCCGTATCGCCCGGACTGCCGGAGTTCCGGGCACGGACGGACCCGGCACCGGCCAGGGGCCGCCGCCCACCGAAGCGGCTTCCCTCCCAGGGGCCTGTGCGGCGTCCGTGGGTCCGTGGCGCACACCGCATCACCACCGGCGAAAGAGGATTCATGGATCAGCCCGCCACCACCGCGGAAACAGGCCGGGGCGCCGGAATCACCGGGCCCGGACCGGACACGCCGGACGAGCACCTCATCCGGGAGGCCGAGAAGATCGCCGTCGCGCTGGGCCGGATGTTCCCCGGGCTGTGCGAGGTGGTCCTGCACGACCTGCGCGACCCGCGGCACGCGATCCGCGCCATCGAGAACAACCTCTCCGGCCGCCGGGTCGGGGATCCGGCGACCGAGCTGGGGCTGGCCCGGATCGCCGACCCGCAGTACCCGAGCGTCATCCAGAACTACCCGAACCGGTTCCCCGACGGCCGCCCGGCCAAGAGCACCTCCATCGGCATCAAGAACGCCGCCGGTGAGTACATCGCGGCCCTGTGCCTGAACCTCGACGTCTCCGTGCTCTCCCCGGTCACCCTCGCCCTGGCCAACCTGGTCGCCACCGGCACCGAGCACCGCGACCGGCCCCTGGAGAGCCTGCATGACCGCAATGCGCGCGAGTTGCGCCGCACCGTCGAGGCCCTGGCCGCGGAACGCGCCGGCACCCCCCGCTCACTGAGCCGCGAGGACAAGAAGGAGCTGGTGCGGCAGTTGCACCGGGACGGCTACTTCGGCTCCCGCGACGCCGCACAGACCATCGCCGACCTGCTGGGGGTGTCCCGGGCGACGGTCTACAACTACACCAAGTGAAAGGCCGTCGATGTCCCCCGGTGCGATCCGCCCGCGCGGACCCGCCGCAGGGGCCAGAGTCGGCACGTCCCCGCCGAAGCGGTCCTCACCCCGCTCGGCCAGGCCCTCCTCGGCCACCCACCCGGATGCCGCGACGACGGCGCCACCACGGCCTTCCGACGGTTCCGGAACCGGATCCCGCAAGCCCTCCGCCCCGGGCCGGCCACGCTCACGAAACTGGACATCGCCCTGTGAACACCGCCCCCGCCACCGCTCGGACGCTCGCCGACCCCGACACCCCGTTCGCGGTCGTCGACGTGCACAGGACGCTGCGCAACATCAAACGTCTCGCGACCAGGGCCGACCGGCTCGGCGTCACCCTGCGCCCCCACGTCAAGACGGCCAAGAGCCTTGACCTCGCGGCCCTCATGCACGGCGGCGCCCGCTGCCCCGTCACCGTCTCCACCCTCGCCGAGGCCGAGGCGTTCGCCGACGGCGCCTACACCGACATCACCTACGCCGTCGGCATCGACCCGCACAAACTCCCCCGCGTGATCGGCCGCGAGCCAGGAACACGGCACCCTCACCACCCGCGACGGCACCACACCGCCCGACCTGCCCATCGGCACCCGCCTGCGCATCCTGCCCAACCACGCCTGTGCCACCGCCGCCCAGCACCACGGCTACCACATCATCGACAGCGCCCGGAGCGGCGCCGGCCCCGCGCCCGCCATCGAGGCATTCTGGCCACGCGTCACCGGCTGGTGACCGCCGCCCGAGCGCCCCGCCAGACCCCCGGTCCGACGTCCCACCACCGCGAGGAACCCACCATGACCGCCACACCTTCCGTGTCGTTCGACGACGTCCGCCAGGCCGCCGCACGCCTTGACGGCATCGCCCACCGCACCCCTGTCCACACCTCCCGCACCCTCAACGCCCTGACCGGCGCGGAGGTGTTCATCAAGTGCGAGAACTTCCAGCGCGTCGGCGCCTTCAAGTTCCGCGGCGCCTACAACGCCGTCGCCCAACTGTCCGCCGGGCAACTGGCCAAGGGCATCGCCGCCTACTCCTCCGGCAACCACGCCCAGGCCACCGCGCTGGCCGCCCGCGAACTGGGCACCACCGCCGTCATCCTCATGCCCGAGGACGCCCCCCGCTCCAAGCGGGAGGCCACCGCCGGCTACGGCGCGGAGATCGTCACCTACGACCGCTACACCCAGAACCGCACCGCCCTCGGCGAAGCCCTGGCCACCGAGCGCGGCCTGACCCTCATCCCGCCCTACGACCACCCCGACGTCATCGCCGGACAGGGCACCGCCGCCCTCGAACTCTTCGAGGAGACCGGCGAACTCGACGCCCTCGTCGTGCCCGTCGGCGGTGGCGGCCTCATCGCGGGCAGCGCCATCACCGCCCGAGCGCTGCACCCCGGCACCAAAGTCATCGGCGTCGAACCCGAGAACGGCGACGACACCAAGCGCTCCCTGGCCGGCGGCCAGCGCGTCACCATCCCCGTGCCCCGCACCATCGCCGACGGCCAGGCCCTGGACACTCCCGGGGAGATCACCTTCCCCATCAACCAGCGCCTGGTCACCGCGATCGCCCTGGTCAGCGACGAGGACATCGTCAACGCCATGCGCTTCGCCTTCGAACATCTGAAGATCGTCCTCGAACCCAGCGGCGCCACCCCCCTGGCCGCCCTCATGGCCGGACACATCGAAGACCTCCCGCGCCGGATCGGCGTCATCGCCTCCGGCGGCAACATCGACGCCCAGCGCTTCGCGGAGCTGGTCAGCCGCTGAGAACGCGTCCGCTCTTCGGCGGTGGGGTCATCGCAGGTAGGAGGCTCCGTTGAGGTCCAGGACGGCGCCGGAGGACCAGGCCGCGCCCGGCGAGGCCAGGTAGACGACGGCGGCGGCCACCTCCTCCGCGGACCCCACCCGGCCGAAAGGGCTCTGCGCCCGCACCGCGTCTCCCTCGGGACCGGACAGCTTCGCCATCTGACGTTCGGTGGCGACAAAACCCGGCGCCACCGAGGTGACCGCGATCCGGTGGGGCGCCAGGGCGACGGCGATCGACTGGCCGAACGCGTGGAGGGCGGCCTTGCCCGCCCCGTACGCCGGATGGTCCGGCTCACCGCGGTAGGCACCGCGGGAACCCACGTTGACGATACTGCCGGGCGCACCGCGTCCGATCAGATGGTCGGCGAAAGCCCAGGTGACGTTGACCGCTCCCAGGAGGTTGGCGCGGATCATCGAGTCCCACGTCGCCACCCACGTCTCCCAGCCGACGTCGCCGATCCGATGCCGGTTCTCCGCCCGCGGGGCCACCGCCGCGTTGTTCACCAGGACGTCCACGGTCCGCAGCCCTCGCACCGCCTCCTCCACCACGCCACGCGCCGTGGACGGATCGGCGAGGTCCCCGCCCACGACCAGATGCCCCTCGCCGGGCAGCAGGGCGAGCGTCTGATCGGCGTCCTCGCGATGGTGCCCGTAGTGGACGGCGACCCGGTGCCCCGCCGCCGCCAGGGCGACCGCGGTCGCACGTCCGATGCCACGTGAGGCACCCGTGACGAGCGCTCCGCGAGAGGTGGTCTCCAACACCTGCGGCTCCTTCCAGCACCCATAGCCGGCCTGCAGCTTGTGCCACCCGACGACCGAATGTCAACATTCGGACATGGCGCGAACCGTGGCACAAGTGAAGCGACGTGGCGTCGGCGACGACGCGGCCGACCTGGTCCGAGAGGCCATCTTCGACGGCCGCTTCCCTCCGGGCGCGCCGCTGCGGGAGGTCGAACTCGCCCAGCAGCTCGGTGTCAGCCGCGGCTCGGTCCGCGAAGGACTGGCGGTGCTGGCCCGGGAAGGTCTGATCCGCACCGGCTGGCACCGGCCCACCACCGTCATCGGCATCGAACCGGAGGACGTCGAAGAGGTCTACGCCCTGCGGGAAGCCCTCGACGGACTCGCGGCCCGTACCGCCCAGTCGAGAATCGGCGCCAGCGACGTGTCACACCTGCTGGCCCTCGTCGACCGCATGGCCGCCGAAACCGCCGGACGCGGCGACGCCACGGCGCTCGTCCACCTCGACATCGCCTTCCACGACACCCTCTACACGATCGCCGCGAACCAGCGGCTCACCCGCGCGTGGCAGGCCGTGCGGTCGCAGGTCCACCTGTTCCAAATCCGCCGCGTCCGTGACGGCTACCTCCCCTACCGCGACAGCGTCGTCCGCGAACACCGGCAGATCATCCGGTCACTGCAGGGCGCCGACCCGCAGGCAGTTGAACGGATGGCCAGGGAACACGTGGCGGCGGCCCGGCAGAGCCTGCTGGCGAGCCTCCGCCCGGACACCCGCTGAGACAACCACCGGCCACCCCCGCCCCCGTGTCCGCGCTCTCCCCTCCGACCCGCAGTTCAGGGCCGGTTGTCAGTGGTGGGTGGGAAGGTGGAACCACCGAGAGAGAGAAAAAGGGGGGAGCACACCCATGCCCGGAGACCAGAACTACATCAACCACGTTGCTCTCGTGCTGGATGCCAGTTCATCCATGTCACATTTGAGCCGCAAGGTCGTCGAGGTCGCCGACCAGCAGATCGCCTATCTGGCCCGCCGCTCGAAGGAACTGGATCAGGAAACCCGGGTCACGGTGTACGTCTTCGCGGACAAGGCGGAATGCGTCATCTACGACAAGGACGTGCTGCGCATGCCGTCCCTCAAGCAGCTGTACAAAGTCGGCGGAATGACGGCTCTGCTGGCAGCCACCCTGAAATCACAGCAGGAACTGGCACAGACCGCCCAACTGTACGGCGACCACAGCTTCCTGACGTTCGTCCTGACCGACGGCCAGGAAAACGCCAGTCACCGCAGCCCGGACACCCCCGCCAAAAACCCGCGCCAACTCATTCAGGCCGTGGCCGACATGATAGCGACGCAGGACGACAACTGGACACTCGCCGTCCTGGTACCCGACCAGATGGGTAAACACGAAGCCATGCAGTGCGGCTTCCCGAAAGACAACATCGCCATTTGGGACGCCACGAGCACACAGGGTCTGGAAGAGGCAGGACAGGTCATCCAACAGGCCACCGAAAACTTCATGGTGGGCCGGGCCCAGGGCATCCGGGGATCACGGGCGGTGTTCTCCACAGGTGCGGAGACGGTCAACAAAGACACCATCAAGGCAGCCGGTCTCACCCCCGTGGACCCCTCGCAGTACCAGCTGATTCCGGTGGCCCGCGCGGCGGCGATCCGGGACTGGGTCATCGAATGCGGACACACCTTCCGCACCGGCTGCGCCTTCTACCAGCTGAGCAAGTCGGAGAAGATCCAGGCCCGGAAGCAGATCGCGGTTCTGGAGAAGAAGACGGACCGGGTGTACACAGGCCCGGAGGCCCGAGCCCTGCTCGGCCTGCCGGACATGGAAGTGCGCGTCAAGCCGGACCACAACGACGACTTCACGATCTTCGTCCAGAGCACCAGCGTGAACCGGAAACTCGTACCCCACACCCGGCTCCTCCTCATGCTCTGAAACCCCCGTGCCCGCGAGGCTCCCCCGGGGCCGAGTCCCGGGGGCACGGCCACGTCACCAACCTGTCCGGGCAGCACACCTAGCTACGGACGTTGCGGGCGAGCCATGGGCTGAGTGTGTTGCGCAGTATCAGTTCTTTGTAGGTCTCATCACCGGGCAAGGGGACCGTCAGCCACTGGCCAGGAGGAAAGACTTTCCCCTTCACATAGGCCAAACCGCCGTAGACGGAGCGCAGGAACGCGGGGACGGAGTCACGGGGTATGTCATCGAAGTCCACGCCGTCGACGGTGATTTTCGCGTCACCCTCCGGGAAGAGCCGAACGGTTACGGCAGGGGAGCCTTCCAATTCGACGAACGCCTCGTGCGGCAGAGAGCCGTCCGGGTCGAGGACCGCGAACGCCCCGGCTGACGTGCGGCGGGACGTCTGGTCGGCGCCGATGTCGTCGGTGACGGTCAACTCCAGGGTGTGCTCCCGCGCGAGCTCACGTATCGCCATGACAGCAGCCTCGGTGCTGGCCAGATGCGGATGCTTCATAACCCCGATCATCTCAGGGCGGCGAGGGGCCGGGCGACAGCGGTGGCGGCCCGGCAGCGCTGAGGTTCCGTTCCCGTCCCCGGTCGCCTCGTGGCCGGGCGCCGCTCCGGCGCCGCCCTCGGCGGAGGCCGGAATCGTCCCTCGGGGACGGTTCCGGCCTCCGCCTTCGCCTTCATGTCTCCGGCGAACTGGATCGACGGCCTCCTCCGCACCACTCGCCCTCGGCTGATCGGAGATGCGGCGGTGCGGAGGCGGCGTGCGGTTCAGATGGGTGGACGCGTCCTCGGCTCCGGTCCGGTCCGGGGCGGGGCGGGGCGGGGCGGGGTCAGCGCCAAGGGTTGTTGCTGGTGTGGTCGCCGCCGAGCCAGCGGGCGAGGTCGGCGTGCGCTGTCGCCCGCCGCTCCGCTTCGATCTTCTCGATGTCGGGGTGGTCAACGGCGAATTCGAGCATCAGCCCGTTGGGGTCCGTGATGTACAGCGAGACGCAAAACCCGTGGTCGATCACATAAGCGTCTTCCTCCGAGTAGCCGGCCGCGGCGATGCGCCTGCGCATGCCGTCCTGGGTTTCCTGGTCCACCTTGAAGGCGATGTGGCGCCAGGGCGTGAAGTTGATGGCGGTCTTGAACTCCTCCTGGTCCTCCTGGTGGGCGAACTGGAAGAACGCCAGGCTGCTTCCGTCGCCCAGGCCGTAGAAGCAGTGGCTGTAGACGCGCCGGGCCCCGAAGAGCACCTCACTCTCGGTCCATGTGGCCACCAGGGGCAGGCCGAGGACGTCCTCGTAGAAGGCCCGGTTGGTCTCTTGGTCGTCGGTTATCCAGGCGTGGTGGTGGAGGCGGAGCGGAAGGGTCTGTGTCATCTCGGTCTTCCTCCGGTTGTGGGACGGGACGGGGACCGCCGGCGCCGGCTGGGCCGGGGTGCGCCGGACGTCGTGCCGTTGCCCCATGGGCGACGCGGGGCGTGCGCGTACTCGCGTGCGTCGTCACACAGGGCGTGGGAGCGCTCCCTCGCCTTGGCCGTGCAGACGGGAGACGCGGGCCCGGCAACCGGGCGGTCGCCGGGCCTGAGACCAGAATGGCACCGAGATGGTTTAGCGTTCAATCAACTTTCGGTCATTGTTCGCATCCCCCCGACCGCCCCGGCCGCGCGGCGCCCCGACCGCGCCCCGGACCCCCGCACCGGCCGCGGAGGCGACAGCGGCGGTCAGCTCTCCGCGCTGACGGCGCGGCCGAGAGCGTGTGCCTCGCGCAGCAGCAGCGCCCCGAGTTCGGGTCTGCGCTCGGGGCGGAACCTGGTCTCCACCCCGGTGAGCGTCAGCGCCCACGCGGGCAGCCCGGCGCGGTCGAACACCGCCGCCGCCATGCCCCAGCTGCCTTCCACGATGAGTCCGGGGTTCACGGCGTAACCATCGGTGCGGGTCCGCGCGATCCGATCGCGCACCGCGTCCGGCCCGTGCGCCCGGCCCCACCGGCTGACCAGGTCCGTACGTTCCAGATACGCGTCGATCTCGGCATCGTCGAGGAACGACAGCACCACCAGGCCCGCCGACACGACACCGAGCGGGAACCGGGCGCCCTCGTACAGCACGAAGGAGCGGATCGGGAAGTCCCCGTCCTCGCGCAGCAGACACACCGTCTCATCACCCCGCCGCGCGGAGAAGAAGGCGCTCTCCCCCGTCGCCGCCGCGAGCCGGTGCACGCTCTCACGCGCGTGGTGGGTGACGTCGTAGCGCCTGCCGGCCGCCTCGCCCAGCAGGTACAGCTCGGGTCCGAGGAACCAGCGGCCGCTGCGTCGGTCGCGGTCCACGAAGCCTTCCTCAGCCAGCGAGACGAGCAGCCGGTGGACGGTCGGTCTCGGCAGGCCCGCCGCCCTCGCCAGCTCGGTGGTGCCCGCACCGGCCTCGTTGACCGTCGACAGCGCACGCAGCACCGCACCGACTCTGCCGACGGTGCGGGCTGCCGGGGTCCTGTCCATTGCCCCAGCATACGTTCACTGTGCGGACGCCATGACGAGCCGGCGACCACGGGCCGACCGGTTTTCCCGCCAGGTGCCCCAGTCTCTTGCGCAACGCGATGCCGCGAGTCGAATCTGTGCGCTCGGACAATGAACGACCGAGGCGAGGGGTGGACGGGTTGTCCAAGCTGTGCGCGAACGCGGAAGCGGCTCTGGCCGGTGTGCTGACCGACGGGATGACGATCGCCGTCGGCGGGTTCGGCCTCTGCGGCGTTCCGAACGATCTCATCGAGGTGGTACGCGACAGCGGCGTCACCGGGCTGACGATCGTGTCCAACAACATGGGGGTCGACGGCAAGGGCCTCGGCCTGCTGCTGGAGAACCGCCAGGTGACCAAGGTGATCGCTTCCTACGTGGGCGAGAACAAGCTGTTCGCCCAGCAGTACCTGGACAAGGTGCTCGACGTGGAGTTCTCGCCGCAGGGCACGCTCGCCGAGCGCATGCGGGCCGGCGGGGCCGGTATCGCGGCCTTCTACACGAGGACCGGGGTGGGCACACCCGTCGCCGAGGGCAAGCCGCACGCCGAGTTCGACGGGGTTCCCCACGTCCAGGAGCGCGCCATCGTGGCCGACCTCGCGCTCGTGCACGCGCACACCGCCGACCGGGCGGGCAATCTGTCCTACCGTGCCGCCGCGCGTAACTTCAACCCGCTCGTCGCCACCTGCGGCCGGGTGACCGTGGCCGAGACCGAGCACCTCGCCGAGGACTTCATCGACCCCGAATCAGTTGCCACGCCCGGCGTCTACGTCGACCGTCTGGCGGTCGCCCGCGAGCGGATCAAGGAAATCGAGAAGCGCACGGTCCGCCCCCGCGTGACCGTCGGAGCCTAGGAGAGCCGGACGGCCACTCCCAGGAAGCCACTGAAGGCAAGAACCGTCAGCCACATCCGGCCCTCCCGGGCCCCCGACAACTTACGGAGAAACCCGTGCCCCGGACACGTGACGAGATGGCGGCCATCGCGGCCGCCGAACTCAACGACGGCGACTACGTCAACCTGGGGATCGGTATCCCGACCCTCGTGGCCAACCACATCCCCGACGGCGTGCGGGTAACCCTCCAGAGTGAGAACGGCATCCTCGGCCTCGGCCCGTTTCCCTGGGAGGGCGAGGAGGACGCCGACGTCATCAACGCGGGCAAGCAGACGGTCACGGTCATCCCCGGTGCGAGCTACTTCGACTCGGCGACGTCCTTCGGCATGATCCGGGGCGGCCACATCGACATCGCCATTCTGGGCGCCCTCCAGGTGACCGCGAAGGGCGACCTGGCGAACTGGACCATTCCCGGAGCACTCGTGAAGGGCATGGGCGGCGCGATGGACCTCGTCGTCGGCGCCCGCCGGATCGTGGTGCTCACCGACCACGTCGCCAAGGACGGCAGCCCGAAGATCGTCGACGACTGCACTCTGCCGCTGACCGGCGCCGGTGTCGTCGACCGGATCATCACCGATCTCGCCACCATCGACGTGACCGCCGATGGCCTGCGGCTGGTGACACTCGCTCCGGGGGTCACCGTGGAAGAGGTGCGGGCGAAGACCGGTGCCCCACTGGAGCTGCCCGCCGCGGCAATGGGGTGAGCGTCTGGCACGAGGGCCCGCCACGGCCCCGCCCTCGGAGAGTTGCCGACGTACGGCCTCGGCGCACCCGCCGGCGCGCACTCCACCCGCCCGACGGCAGACCCAGGTGACACCCGGTGACACGGGCTCCGCCGGCGCGGCGTCCGGCGGAGCTCCGGGGCGCCGCTGGGGACAGTCAGGGTATGCGGAACCCTCGAAAGGTCACCTGCTTGCGGGTGGTGAAGCCGAGCCGCTCGTACAGCGCGATCGCGCCGGTGTTCGCCTCCGCCACATGCAGGAAGGGACGTTCGCCACGGGCCACGATCCGCGCGACGAGCGCACCGACCAGGCGTGCCGCGTGGCCCCGGCCGCGTGCCTCGGAAGCGGTACACACGGCGCTGATCTCGGTCCAGCCCGGAGGCCGCAACCGCTCCCCCGCCATCGCCACCAACCTGCCGTTGTCACGGATGCCGAGGTAGGTGCCGAGTTCGTGGGTGCGCGGCCAGAACGGCCCCGGCCGGGTCCGCGCGACGAGGTCGAGCATCTCGGCCACGCTCTCCGCGCCCAGTTCGACCACCCCGGCACCGGTCTCCGTTCCGATCTCCGTTCCGGTCTCGGTTTCGGTCTCGGTTTCGGTCTCGGTTTCGGCAGGGGAGCCATCGGACCGAGCGGTGCCGGGCCAGATCATCTGGCGGCCCTCGAGGGAGAAGACCGGCTGCCAGTCCGGCGGCGGAGTGGCCGGACAGCTGAACATGTCGGCGAGTTCGCCCGGACCGATCAGCCCAGCCAGGTCGGCCCATTCCGCCGCGTCCGGGTCGGCGGATACCGCGGAGAAGGTCGCCGCTTCCGGGAGGTAGGCGGCGGCCCGGCCGAGACGACGGGCGAACCGTGCGTGCCGGCCGCGCAGTGATCGACCCACCGGGTCGTCCAGTACCTGATCGTCGTGGTTCATCATCGCATTGTCCCTCCCATGTCGTACGCGGAAGTGAGGCGGCGCGGGGCACTCGGCACCACACGCGCCCGGTGTCCGGCCCCGCGAGCGGGCCGGACGGCTCCCCGCGGTTCCGGCGTTCGCGGACGTGCGTCCCGCCGCGGGTGGGCCCTCCGCGCCCGGTCGTGTCCGTTGTGCATCTGAGCCTCTGAGCCTCTGCGCCTCTGGGCCTTCTGTGCCTCTGGGCCTTCTGGGCCTTCTGGGCCTGTTCCGCTCGTCGTCGGTTCCCGCACGCCGGGCGAGGCGCTCCGGTCACCGCGCGGCGGCAGCCCGGGTGAGGGCTGCCGCCGCGGTCTTGATATCCCCCGGTGTGGTCCAGCGGCCGAGTGACAGCCGCAGCGCCCCGAGCGCGCGGGCCGGATCGAGGCCCATGGCGCTCAGGACGGGTGAGGGGGTGTGAGTGCCGCTGTGGCAGGCCGATCCGGTGGAGGCCGCGATCTGGTCGGCGGCGGCGAGAAGTCCGTGGCCCAGGACGCCGTCGACGCTGACGTTGAGGGTGTTCGGCAAGCGGTTCTTCTCCGGACCGTTGAGGTGCACACGGCCGGGCAGCCCGTCGGTGAGCCGCTGGTGGAGGTCGTCGCGCAGCGCCGCGAGACGTGCCGGGGCGCCGTCGGCGAGTTCGGCCGCCGCGAGCCGGGCGGCAGTGCCCAGCGCGACGGCCAGAGCGACGTTCTCGGTGCCACCGCGAAGGCCGCGCTCCTGGCCGCCGCCGTAGACGACCGGTTCCAGCCGTACGCCGTCACGGACGTACAGCGCGGCGGCGCCCTTCGGCGCGTACATCTTGTGCCCCACGATCGTGAGCAGGTCGACGCCCAGCGCCCGGGTGTCGAGGAAGATCTTCCCCACCGCTTGGGCCGCGTCGCAGTGGAAGAGCGCCCGGTGCTCGTGGGTGAGCGCGGCGAGTTCGGCGACCGGCTGGAGGGCGCCGGTCTCGTTGTTGGCGGCCATCACCGACACCACCACGGTGTCCTCGGTGAAGGCGGCGGCCAGCGCGGCCGGATCGACGAGTCCGTCCCCGTCGACGGGCAGGACCGTCACCCGCGCGCCGTGCAGGCGCTCCAGGGCGCGGCAGGTCTCCAGGACGGCCGGATGCTCGGTGGCCTGCGTGATCACATGCGGGCGTGTGCGGCCGGCCGCGAGGACCGCACCGCGCAGCGCGAGGAGGTTTGCTTCGGAGCCGGAGGCGGTGAACACGATCTCGTCCGCACTCGCGCCGACCAGGCCGGCCACCTGGGCGCGGGCCTCGGCCAGCGCCCGCCGGGGAGGGTCGGCGTAGGGGTGGCTGCTGGAGGGGTTGCCGAAGAAGTCGGTCAGGTGCGGTGCCATCGCCTCGGCCACGCGCGGGTCGACCGGGGTGGTGGCGTTGTAGTCGAGGTAGACCGGCCCGCCGGCCGGCCCCGGGCACGGTGGGAGGTCGTCATCCGGGCCGGTCACATCAGGTCCCCGGCGTCGGCGGGCAGCCCGGCCGCCGTGGCGAGCGCGTCGGCGGCGCGCTCGCCCTGGTCCGGCAGATCCGGCAGGTCCGGCAGCTCCACGCGCTTTCCGCCGGCCGGTACCTTGCCACTGGCCGCGGACGCGTCGTACAGCCACGCCTTCGTCCCGCTCCTCGCGTTTTCCGGCATGGCCTCCTCCGCACATCCGTGGATCATCGTGGGCGAGTCCGGGAGCGGGAGCACACGGCCGGCTCCCGAGACCTCGGAGAACGCCGTGGGCTTCGCGGACGATCACCTTATCCCGCTGTTCGACGGCTGGCCCGGCAGCAACCCGCCTGCTCGGCCTCGATGTCCACCCGGACGCCGACCACGCCGCCGGCCACGTCCCCCGGGCTCCCTGTCCCTCCCGCCGCGCGGCCGATGCGCCGCCTGGTTCGGCCGCTCCGGTCCGGCACCGCGCTCCTGGCCTCCCGCGCGGGGGGCAACCAGGGCCGGCGCGTTCGGGGTGTCGGTGTCGGAGAGGTGCACACGCGTAGTTGCCCGGTGCGGTGCAGCCCCTGCCCGCTCTGCAGACCACGGCCG
The DNA here is from genome assembly GCF_001553455.1 of Streptomyces hygroscopicus subsp. hygroscopicus. Taxonomy (GTDB): domain Bacteria; phylum Actinomycetota; class Actinomycetes; order Streptomycetales; family Streptomycetaceae; genus Streptomyces; species Streptomyces hygroscopicus. Next base: position 11,304 of record NZ_BBOX01000009.1, on the reverse strand, counting down.
CGGCAGACCACGGCCACCCGTTCGCGCCTCCGGAGCCCCGGGTTCCACCGGCCGCCGCTGCCGCCCGCGGCCCGGCCGGTGGCGCTGCGGGCCGGTGGCACTGCGGGCGGCCTGCTCCGGGGCGTGCCGGAGCAACGAGCACGGCCGCGGGCCGCGGTCCACGGTACGCGGGCCACGGGCCGCGGCACAGCGGACACTCCTGATGAGACGCCGTTGCGCGGGTTCATCGCGGCTGATCGCCGCCATGACGCGGGGGGCCGCCTTCGCGTGTCCGAAGCGTCCCGCGCAATGAGACACCAATAGGTGTCCATTGACAGTCGGTGACACCTGCCCCCAGGATTGCGACATGCTCACGACGCACCCCGGTGTGATGTGCCGCTACGTGGATCTGCGGCGCACCTCCAGCGCTCTCTGTCGCTGACCACCCGCCGCCCACGGCCCACCGGTCCCGCTCCGCTCCGCCGGAACCGGCCGTCCCGTACCGCCGCGCCTGGTACCTCCCGTGCGCCCCTTCCTCCGCGGCTTCACCGTCTGTCCTCCCTTTGGAGTCCCGGCCCTCCCCCCGCGTATCCGCCGAACGGCTGGTGCCCCGCGCCCGGCGACTACACCCGGCTACTCGTCAGCTCCGCCCCCACGCTGCGCGCCGCGCCCGCCGACCGGGCCGAACGCGAGGCGCTCCGCGCGCTGCTGCGCGCCTGAACCAACCACAGGGAGGAACTCTCATGTCCCGCACGCTCCACCTCGCGCTGCACCCGTACGGCGTCGGCGGCCCGGGCCAGCACGGACTGTGGAAGGACCCGCGCGTCGCGAAGAACGCGAGCATCGACATCACCTACTACATCCGGCAGGCCCAGGCGGCCGAACACGCCCTGTTCGACGCCCTGTTCATCGTCGACAGCCAGTTCATCAACGCCACCTATCCGGCGCACTACCTCAACCGGCTGGAGCCGCTGACCCTGCTGTCGGCGGTGGCCACCCACACCCGGCACGTCGGGCTGGTCGGCACGGCCAGTTCGACCTACAACTCGCCCTTCAACCTGGCCCGGCGGTTCGCCTCCCTGGACCACATCAGCGGTGGCCGCGCCGGCTGGAACGTGGTGACCAGCTTCGACACGGGAACCTCCCGGAACTTCGGGCTCGAAGAACACCTGGACTACACCACCCGCTACCGCCGTGCCCTGGAGTTCGTGCAGGTCGCCCGCGGCCTGTGGGACTCCTACGAGGACGACGCCTTCCCCGCCGATGTGGAACACAACCTGTTCCTGGACCCGTCCAGACTGCACCGGCTCGACCATGAGGGCGAGCATTTCAAGGTGGCGGGGCCGCTCAACATCTCGCGCTCGCCACAAGGACAGCCGGTGATCTTCCAGGCCGGCGTCTCCGAAGAGGGCCGCGACCTCGCCGCGCGGGTCGCCGAAGGCATTTACGCGCCGGGCGGCCCGCTGGAGCAGGCGCGGGAGTACTACGCCGACATCAAGCGCCGCACCGCCGCCTACGGGCGCGACCCCGAACACATCAAGATCTTCATCCATGGCGGCCCGGTCGTCGCCACGACCGACGAAGCGGCCCGGCGCCGCGAGCGGGAGATCTTCGAGGAGGACCACGACTTCGACCGCAACCTCGCGCTCCTCGGCCGTTCCTTCGGCGCCTACGACTTCAGCGTGCACGACCTGGACGCGCCGTTCCCGGACGTGGCACACCTCGCCGAGAAGGGCGGCCGGACCGGCGCCGCCAAGCTCATCGCCCGCGCCAAGGCCGAGAACCTGACCCTGCGGCAGGTGGCCGAATCACTCTCGGAGTTCCGCCGCTCACCGTTCGTCGGTGCGCCGGAGACGGTCGCCGACACCATCGGGCAGTGGTTCGCCGCCGACGCGTTCGACGGCATCAATCTCGCCTTCCGCACCGACGAGGACCTCGATCTGTTCGTGGACGGCGTCGTCCCGATCCTCCAGAAGCGCGGGCTGTACCGCACCGAGTACCCGGCTGACACCCTGCGCGGCAATCTGGGGCTGCCCGTCCCGGTCAACCGCTGGACCCGCGAGCGCTCGTCGGCGAACGGCTGATGGCCGGGTCATGAACGAGGCAGGACCATCCCCGGCCACGGCAATGAGCGAGGCAGGACCGTCCCCGGCCACGGCGCCGCATCCGTGCCGTGGAACCCACCGTGAGCCCGACGGCACCCGCACGGGCCGGAAAGCCCTCACCCCATCCGTACCGCCATCCACTGAAGTGCGAGTGTGACATGACCGACTACACCGACCACTACGCCCCCGAAGGTCTGCGGACGCGCGGCACCGTCATCGTGGTGCCCGGCCGGGGCGAGACACGGGCGACCTACGCCCGGCTCTCCAAGCGACTCGCCGCCGACGCCTACCGCGTCCGCGTGATCGATGCACCCGCCGTCGAGGACGGTGACCCGGCCGACTTCGCGGACCGTCTCTCCGACGCCCTCGACGGGACAGCGGGCGACGACGGCATCGTCCACCCGGTCGTCCTGATAGGAGCCGACTCGGGCGCCGCCGCGACCGCCGCGCTGCTCGGCCGAACGGACCTTCCCGCGGCCCGGCGTCCCGATGCCGTTGTGCTGGCGGGCCTCCCGGGCCAGGGCACCGGGGCGGTCGACACCTGGGACGAGGAGCTCGACGTCCGCACCTTCTGCCCCACCCACCGAAACGCACTCACCCAGGACTCCCAGGTGCGGCGAGGCGCACTCCGCGCCCCGGTACCGGATGCCGTGCTCACGGCCGCCTACGACAGCGACCCCGGTGTGCCCGTCCTGTTCCTCATCGGCGACGCCGATCCGCTCGCCGACCACGAGGCGCTCACGCGCACCGCGAAGTCACTGGACCGGGCCCGTCTGGCGGTGGTCCACGGCGCCCATCACGACGTCCTCAACGACCTGCAGCACCGCTCGGTGGCAGCCGAGATCGTCACGTTCCTGGAGACACTGCGCAACGAACTGCGGCCCGTGATCACCTGGCGGACAAGCACGTGGTGAGCGCCTGCTCGGGCCTCCACGCCCGTGGTCGGGGGCCGGGGGCGTGCCGGTGTGTCAGGGGGTGGTGGGCAGGGGGACGGTCCATTCCACGATGGTGCCGGTCGGCTCGTTCGGGCGCAGGGAGAAGGAACCGCCCAGTTCCTCGGCGCGGTGCCGGAGGTTGGCCAGCCCGCTTCGGCGGGTGACGGCCGGGCTGACGCCGCAGCCGTTGTCCGCCACTTCCAGCCGCAGCTGCGTACCGGTCACCTCGACACTGACATCAACACCGGTGGCCCGGGCGTGCCTAGCCACGTTGGTCAGGGCCTCCCCGGCCACGGCGAGGAGGTGTTCGGCGTGTGGGGTGGGGACGGTGGTGTCCAGTAGTCCGGTCATGCGTAGTGCGGGTGTGAAGCCGAGGGTTTGGGTGGCTCGTTCCATGGCCGCCACCAGGCGGGTGCGCAGGCTTTGGCTTCGGGTGCGTTCCTGTTCGCGTAGGGAGTAGATGGTGGAGCGGATGACTTTGATGGTGTCGTCCAGGTCGTCCACCACCTGGTGGACGCGTGTGCTGGTCTGTGGTTGGTCGGTCAGGCGGCCGAGGGTGGACTGCAGGGTCAGGGCGGAGGCGAACAAGCGCTGGATGACCAGGTCGTGCAGGTCGCGGGCGATCCGGTCGCGGTCGTTGAGGATCAGCATGCGGTCGGCGTCCTGCCGGTGTTCGGCGACGTCCAGGGCCAGCGCCGCCTGGTTGCCGTATCCGATCACCATGTCGATGACGGTGTCGGCGAAGACCGGGCCGCCAGGTGCGTTGGCCACCTGCAGCACCCCCCGCACATGGTCACGCGTACCCAGGGGAACCAGGAACGCCGGGCCCAGCTCCACGATCGCGGCACTGCCCCCGGCGGCACGCGGATCGGCGCTGACCGCCTCACTGGTGATGGTCTCCCCAGAAGCGAAGACCTTCGCCGCCAGCGTCGCAGCCCCCAGCACCAGACCCCGCGCCCGCTCGGCATGGGTTCCCGAGGCCGCCTCGATGACCAGCTCACTGCCGTCACCGACCGGAATGGCCAAAGTGACCAGATCCGCCCCCGCCATCTCCCGCACAGTGGAAGTGAAGGACTCCAGCACCACCGCGGGATCGGTCCCCGACAACAGACTGCGGGTCAGCTCATTGCTGGCTGCCAGCCACCGCTGCCGACGGCGGGCATCCTCATACAGCCGGGCATTGTCGATCGCCACACCCGCCGCCGCGGCCAAAGTCCGCAACACCGCCTCATCATCGGCATCGAACTGCGCGGCGCCCTGCTTGTCCGTCAGATACAGATTCCCGAAAACCTGCTCACGCACCATGACCGGAGTGCCCAGGAAACTGGTCATCGGCGGATGACCGGGCGGGAACCCCACAGACGCCGGATGCCGCGCCAGATCCGCCAGACGCAACGGCTCCGGATGACGGATCAGCAACCCCAAAATACCCGCACCACGCGGGTAATGACCCATCCCCGCAATAGTCTCCTCATCGACACCCACGGTAAGGAACTGCCTGATCGTGCCCTCCTCACCCAGCACACCCAGCGCCCCGTACCTGGCATCCACCAAACTGACAGCCGACTCCACAATGCGCTGGAGCACCACCTCCAACTCCAAATCGGAACCAATCACCAGCACCGCATCCAACAGCGTATGAACACGGTCACGCGCCGCCCGCACCTGCGCCACCTGCCGCTGCAAACCCTCCAACAACTCATCCAGACGTAACTGCGGCAAAGCCGCGGACACCCCGGCATCACGGGGCCCCTGACCACACTCATCCACCACAACCACTCCCCTATCCCCTCACACCGACCCCCACCAGCATGCCCCACCCACCGACACGGAACGACAGCACCCCGACGGGCAGCACGTTCGCTGGGCGGCAGCCGGGCGATGTCCACGAAGCGCACCGGCCGAACGGCCGACTCGGTCGGTGCCGACGCGACAACTGGGCGGTCTTCAGGTCCCTTCGGCCCGGGACGTCGCCCGCGTGGGCGAACACGACGGCCGGAGGCGAACACGACGTGCGGTGGCACGACGTGCGGTAGTGAGCACGACATGCGGTGGCGGCCGCGAGCGCGGCGGCCATCACCAGGAACGCGACGCGGCTCACGATGAACGGCTCGTCGGCGTCTGCACGCGAGCGCCCAGGGTGGCCACCAACGTCATCCGTTCTGCGGCATGTCCGGTACGGAGCTATCTCCATACGCCCATCGGTTCTCGCCACTCGGGCCCTCGGCCCCAACGACGCGGGCGCAGCCGGTCCGGAAAGTCTCCCGGACAGGGACGTTCGGGCCCAGGCCCGGCGCGGGCCGGCGCCTGGCGTGCGTGTCCATGGAGAACGACGAGATCGCGCGCCCAGCGCGGCGGCGCGCAGGCGGGGCCCCGGCCGCAGGCCACCAGCGCGCGGTGGGGTGACGGGCGGTGGACGCGCCGTCTTCGGCGCGGGCGGCCGACGCCGCGCGGCCACTGCGGCGCCAGTGGTGCGCACCGGCTCGGCTCCCCCGTCGCCCACCCGGCGCGCCGCATGAGCCGGGCCCGCCAGAACAGGCGAGTCGGCGCACCGGTTGACTGCCGGACCCCGCTCCGGAAACGTCGGCTCCCCGGCACAAGGACCGACCGGCCCTTTCCGCGCCCCGCTCGGCTCTGGCACGCCCTGCCCGAGCCCGGAGACGATCAAGCAGGCCAGAGGGCGGTGGGGAGAAAGGACAGTCAGGGATGATCGCCGTCGTAGGGCATCGCGATCTCAGCGCGTCGACACTCGTGCTGGTGGAGGAAGAGCTGCGGGCACGGCTGACCGGCTTCGCCCGGGCTGGCGGAGCCGGTCTGGTCCGCGCCGGACGAGGGCTGCCGATAGCGTTCGGGAGGGCCGCCCGTCAGGCGGGGCTGGCCCTGGTGACGGTCCTGCCGTCGCGGCACGGCGTGCCCGCCCAGTTGACCGGGCACGACCGCACGGCCGCTGGTGAACTGCTGATGCTGTCGGAGCAGGTACGGCTGGTGGAGTACGACCCGGGCGACCGCGGCTCGTGCGTGAGCGCCGACGAGAGCTTGCTGCGCCACTGCGCCCGCGTGCTCGCGGTCTGGGACGGCTCGCCGTCCAACGGCCGTGACGTGACGGCGCATCTGGTGGCCTACGCGCGCAGCCACGGCGCCGACGTCGAGGTGATCTGGCCGCGAGGGGCCGCGCACGAGGCCGTTCGCCGGGAACCGTCGTGAACGCCGGTCCGCCCTGACGGCGAACCGGCTTTCCTTGTCCTGCTCCGCAGGGGTTCGATTCCTCCCCCGCCCGAAGGCGGGGGCTTCCTCAAAAGGACTCCGATGACCGTGCCACCTCTTCCCCCCGTTCCCGGCACCCGTATGGTCGAGCTGGGCCGGGAGGAATCGCTCGAGCTGCTGACGGGCGTGTCCATGGGACGGGTGGGCTTCACCCACCAGGCGCTCCCGGTGATCCGGCCGGTCAACCACCTGGTGAACGACGACGGCGACATCGTCATCCGCACCCACGCCGGTGCCGTGCTGCTGGCCACCGCGTCCGGCTCCGAGGTGGTGGTGTACGAGGCCGACCAGATCGACGAGGCCACGCACACCGGCTGGTGTGTCATGGCCACCGGCACCGCGAGCCGCGTGACGGATCCGCTGGCGCTCCCCCGCTACCGCACCGAGCTCACGCCCTGGATCGACACGGAGATGGAGCACGTGGTCCGCATCCGTGCCGAGTTCGTGACCGGCTACCGGCTGGAGACGGCGGTCTCGCACGAGTAGCGCGGCGTCACCAGCCGTGGCCGCGCATGGGTTTCGGCGGCGGTTTCACCGGCGCTTGACGGGGCGGTCGGCCCCGGGATGTGAGACGTCCGCGATCGCGGACGCCGACGCCGACGGACACCGCGGAGGCAACGGCAGGCAGGCCGGTCCGGCCCGTTCCGCAGCAGGGCGGCGGCCAGCGGCAACGACAGCGACCAGGACATCACCAGCGGGGACGACGGGGCAGGGCAAGGGCGACAGCGGCCAGGGCGGTCCGCCAGCGGGGCCAAAGCCAAAGGCGGCCAGTTGCCGCCACCAGCGGGGACGACGATGGCCAGGGCAGAGGTGACGGTGGCCAGGGCGGCGCGCGGTCCGGGACCGGCGAGGGCGGCCAAGGTGCGCCGGGGAGGTCGCTGGTCGGCCGCGGGCGCGTCATCACGCCACTCCACACTCCGCTTTCCGCTTTCCGCTGGGCGCGTCCGCACCATGCCCCGGAGCCCCAGCGGCGGGCGATCCGCGGCGGGGCCGGGTGGCCCGCCGTACGGACCGGATGGCCCCTCGTCCGAGTCCGGCCGCCGCCGCACGCTGGAGGCGGTAGGTCGTAGGTCCGTCCGGGAGGCAAGCCATGAACACCCCCACCATGCTGCGCGCGCTGCCCGCCGATCACCGGCAGCGGCTCATGCACTTCGCCCGGGAGGTGTCCTTTCCGCAGGGAGCGCGCCTCTTCGACGAAAATGCCCGCGCGGACCGGTTCTGGATCATCCGCACCGGCTCGGTCGAGCTCGACACGTACGTGTCCGGTCGGCACACCGCCGTCATAGAGACGCTGGGCCCCAACGAACTCGTCGGCTGGTCCTGGCTGTTCGCGCCGCATGTGTGGCATCTGGGCGCCACGGCGACGACACCTGTGCGGGCCTACGAGTTCGACGCCACCACCGTCCGTTCCATGTGCCAGGACGACCCGGCTCTCGGCCAGGCCGTCACCCAGTGGGCCGGCGAGGTGCTCGCCCATCGCCTGCGCTCCGCCAGGACCCGGCTGCTGGACCTCTACGCCCCGTACAGCACCGGCAGCGCCGTCTGAGCGGGCGGAAGGTGCCGAAGCGAACGATCGGTGCGGGTTGGCCGGACGTCTCCCGGTCCATGTGGCTGGTGGCCCCCGCTGAGTGTCCTGAACGTGCCAGGTCCGACCCGGGGGTTGAGGCGGCTTCGGCGGTTTCGGCCCCGCCACCGCGGCCCTGGCCCTCAGCACCCCTCCCTGTCGCTGCCGTTGCCGGATCCGGATGGTGATGGCCTCCGCCTGACCGCGGCATGACCGCGGCCCGGACGCGACGTGCCACGCCGCGCTCGGCGGCAGACGAGAGACGGCAGACGGGAGACGTGCAAAACGGGAGGCGGCGGACGGGAGACGGGCGAACGAGGCCACGGCCGCGGCCCGAAAGCCTCACCGGGCCTCGGCCGTGGCGGACGGCTCCGCCACTCACCCTCGGACACCTGCTCGGGCACACCTCGGGACCGGCCGGACCTTCCCGGCCGTACCCGAGGCGAATCCGCGCCGTACCCGAGGCGAATCCGCGTGTGCACACGCCTCAGTGGGGTCCGGCTCGGAACGTGGCGCGCGATACGGCGGCGGCCCCCGGCACGAGGAGGAGTCGGGGGCCGCCGCCGACGTACTCCATCGGCTGGTGCGGTCGCCCCGCCCCGCCCCGTGGCCACGGTGCGACGCCACCGCGCGGCCATCGTCCCGACCACGCGCACACGGCCCGGGGCCGCCTCCCGGCATGGTCCCGACCACGCGCACCCGGCAGAGGGCCGAACGGCCACGCTCAGGGGACCTGGGGCCCATCCCGGCGCGCCTTCCCCGCCGAGATGGTGGAGGCGCACCCCGGAAGGAGGTCGTCTTTCATGCCCCGTAGCGTCACCGTCGGCCTGGACGGTTCATCCGAGAGCCTCGCCGCGGCGGACTGGGCGGCCCGCGAGACCCAGCGCCGCGGGCTGCCGCTGCGCCTCGTGCACGCGCTGGACTGGCACTCGTTCACCTACGCGCCGCTCACCGGAGTGGAATCGCTGACCCGATGGGCCGAGCGCCTGCCGCGCGACACCGCGGCGCGGCTGCGGCGTGACCACCCGGACCTGCGGATCGTTCATGAGCAGGTCGCCAGGGAACCAGTGCCGTCGCTGCTGGCGGCCGCCGGGAACGCCGAGTTGCTGGTACTCGGCTCGCGGGGCCTGAGCAGGGTCACCGGGATTCTGGTCGGCTCCGTGGCACTGTCGGTGGTGGCCCGGGCCGAGCTCCCCGTCGTCCTGGTACGGACCGGCGGGAGCGACCAGGACAGCCACCGGACCGGCCCGGCCGCCACCGCCTCGCCGGTGGTCGCACGCCGCGATGTCGTCCTGGGACTCGATCTCCGGCGGCCCGCCGCCCCGGTGCTCGAGTTCGCGTTCGACGCCGCCGCCCGCCGGGGGGCGGCACTGCGCGTCGTCCACGGGTGGAGCCCGCCCTCCGGCCCTGACGGCACGGCCCGCCGCGACACCGGGCAGTCGGCCCGGGTCCCGAGCGGGCCGGCGGACGTACTCAGCCCGTGGCGGGCGAAGTTCCCCGGCGTCGAGGTGAGCGAGCAGGCCGTGGTCGGCAGCCCGGCTGGGCACCTGGTGGACGCCTCGGCCGGTGCCGCGCTGGTGGTCGTCGGCCGTTTCACCCACGGTCCGCGGCCGGGCCCGCGGATCGGTCCGGTCACCCACGCCGTGCTGCACCACTCCGCCGCCCCGGTGGCGGTGATCGCGCACGGCTGACGCCGCGTCGGAAGGCAGTCCCGAGGCCAGCAGCGTTCCCGGACCGTTCCCGGCCCGTTCCCGCCCGTTCTTCGAAAGGAGACCCTCCATGCTCAGAACCGTGCCGCACACCCTCCTCGCCTCCGCCCTGCTGCCACTGGCCCCGGCCGTGCCCACCGCCGCCTCCGCACCGCGCGGGGCGAGGGCCGGGGAGGCCACGGCGCCGGCGGGCCGCGGGAACGGTGCCGTGGGGCGCCCCTGGACGCGGATGCGGCTCGCCCGGGACACCGGTCAGCGCCCGCCGTACACCGGCCCCTCCCGTCGCTCGGGCCCGTCCGCCACGCTCCTCTCCGCCGTCCGCACGACGACCGTCGAGCGATGAATCTCAACGGTGCGGAACACCCGCTGCCCACTCACCCGCTGCCCACTCTGCTACGCACGGAGGTACACGTCATGCCCCGCCCCGTCGTCGTCGGGCTCGACGGCTCACCCGAGAGTTTCACCGCGGCCAACTGGGCGGCCCGCGAGGCCCGGCGCCGCGCCCTGCCGCTGAGCCTGGTGCATGCCTCGCCCCGGCAGACCGGCGATCTGCCCGTTCCGGACGGCGAGGACACCGTGGGGCACTGGGCGCGGCGCATCCTGCACGACGTCGAGAAGGAACTGAGGGACCGCTACCCGGACCTTCCGCTCACCGCCGAGCAGGTGCCCACCGCGGCCGCCACGGCGCTGCTGGAGCGGGCGGAGGGCGCCAGGATGCTGGTGCTCGGTTCGCGTGGGCTCAGTGGCCTCGCCGGCTTCCTGCTCGGCTCCGTCGGCCAGCAGGTCCTGGCCCGGACGACGTGCCCGGTGGTGATGGTGCGGGCGAACGAGCGGTCCGCCACCGAGCGCGCGGGCAACGAGGTGGTCGTCGCGCTCCAGCACCTGACGGAGGCTCCCGGGCCGCTGCTGGAGTTCGCCTTCGCCGCGGCGTCCGCACGCGGGGCGGCGCTGCGGGCCGTGCACGTCCGCAAGCTGCCGTCGTCCGACTACGGGTACGGCCTCGCGGCGGGGCCCGTCGGCGCCCTGGACGGTGATCTGGAGGGCCAGGTGAGCCGGGAACTGGACAACGCCCTGGAACCGTGGCGGGAGAAGTATCCGCAGGTCAGGGTGGAACGCACGATCGACCTCGCGTTCGTGGCCGGGGCCGTGCTGCGGGCCACGGCCGGGGCCGGGCTCCTGGTGGTCGGCCGCCGGACACACCGGTCCGCCCTGGGCGCGCACATCGGCCCGGTCACGCACGCGGTGCTCCACCACTCCACCGTTCCGGTGGCCGTCGTACCGCACGTCTGAAAGCCGCCCGACGGCACCGGCCGGGTTCTCGGCCACGCCTTCGCCCTCGGTGGACCGGGCGGACCACCCGCCCACCGGGGCCGCACGGCCCTGACCCGGGGCCGGGCCGCCGGGGAGATCCGGACCCCAACGCCATCCGGAACCCAACGACCAAGGAGCGAGAAACATGACGTTCAGGACCACCGGTAAGACGGCCGTGACAGTGCGCGCCGAGCACGGGGTCGATGAGGAGACGCTCGGCTACGCGCGGGCCAAGGTCGACGCGGTCCTGGCCCGGGCGGGGCTGCCCGTGGTCACCGGCGAGGTGAGGATCGTCAAGGCGGCGGCCCCCCACGTCGAACGCCCCTGGTCGGCCACGGCCAACCTCCGGGTGGGCGGAGCCGTCGTGGTGGTCCACGCGCGGGAAGCCACCGGCCGGGAGGTCGCCGACCAGTTGCAGGACCGGATGCGCCGCCAGG
>NZ_BBOX01000008.1 GCF_001553455.1 Streptomyces hygroscopicus subsp. hygroscopicus | reverse complement strand
CACGGCGGGCGTGCGGCCCGCGGGCCGGTTGCGCCGCCGTGGCGGGGAGGGCCTACGGCGGAGTGAGACCGCTGTCGCGCGAGGCCCGCCCGTCCGGTTCAGGGGTGCGCAGTGTGCTGCGCACCCCTGACCTGCTCGCCTTGTTCGACGAATCCCACCGCTCACGGACGGTGCGTGAGCTGATCGACGCGTCAGGGCCGGCCAAGTCGACGGTGGTGCGGCTGGTGGCGACGCTGGAGCAGCAGGGGTGCCGGTGACGCTCATCATGCCGGGCAGGCCCTGCACGATCTGGTCGTAGGCGGGACGGGCGCGCAGCGGGCGCGCCGCCCCGCGGGGCACCGGGCACGGCGGCCTCCTCCCGGGCCCGGAGGGCAAAGCGCGGGACACCGCCCCGCGCCACTCGCGGCTTTCGCCGTGCACATGCGGGGCGCCGCCCGGCCGCCGAGCGGGCGAGCGGCGGGGAGCCCGGAGAGCGAGCGGGCCGGCGCTCAGCCGGTGATGGCCGAACACCTCACATGGCATCCGCACCGGCTTCCGCGCCCGCCGTTTCACCGAGGTTGGCAGCCGGGTTCGGCGTCGGTTACGGTGATACCCTCAGCCGCCCGGTGAGCAGGCGTTGTCCGCCCCGACGATGCGGCGTTCTCCAGCGCTTCCGCGGACCTCCAGCGCTTCCGCGGACGGTTCCTCTCCTCCGGGTTCCGCTTCCCCCTCCTCGAGCAGCGGCGTCCCCTGCCCTCATCAGGGGCACCTCTGGCTGCGCCTTCCCCCTCCTCAGCAACACCTCAACCGCCGCACAGCCGTGCGGATGTTCCCGACGGTGCTGCCTTCGCAGCGTGAGGAAGGAGGCCGGGGTCGCAGTGACATCGACACCTGCCACCAGACGATGGGCCCTGCTGGCCATGTCCGTGGGCGTGTTCTGCGTTCAGCTCGACGCGTTCGCCCTGAATCTGGCCCTGCCGCGGATCGGCCGTGATCTCCACGCCGGGGGTGCCGGCCTGCAATGGGTGATCAGCGCGTATCTGCTGTCCACCGGAACCCTGATGCTGGGCGCGGGACGCCTCGGCGACCTGTTCGGACGGCGACGGCTGCTCGTCCTGGGCCTTGCCGTGTTCGGCGCGTCCTCCTTGGTCTGCGCGCTCGCCCCGGCGCTGCCCGTCCTGGTCGGCGCCCGGGTCGTCCAGGGGGCGGGGGCCGCGCTGGTCATGCCGGTGGGCCTGTCGCTGCTGACGAACGTCTACCCCAGCGACCTGCGGGGCCGCGCCACCGGCCGGGCGCTGGGCATCGGCGGGATCGCCACCGCCTGCGGCCCGTTCATCGGGAGCGCCCTCACCGACGCGGTGTCCTGGAGGGCGGTGTTCTGGCTCAATGTCCCCCTCGCCGCGCTCGGCGCGGTATGGGCCTCGCGTACCGCCGAGAGCTGTGACACCAGCGCGTCCCGGAGGGTCGACTGGCGCGGGCTGGCCACCGCGACGGCCGCGCTCGTGGCCCTGTGCGTCGTGGTCGATCGCGGCCGCCACTGGCAGTGGCCCGTGGTGCTGGCCGGTCTGGTCGGCGCGGCGGCCCTGCTGGCCTGGTTCGTGCGGTATGCACGGGTGGCGGCGAACCCGCTGGTCGAGCTCACGCTCTTCCGCAACGGACCCTATGTGGCGCTGACGCTCGCCGGGGCCGTCGCCAACACCGCGACGGTCATGTTCCTGTTCGTCGTTCCTCTGACGCTCCAGGGGCAGTGGGATCTGTCGGTCTCCATGGCGGGCACCGCCTTCCTCGCACCGGCACTGGCCATGGCGCTCGCCGGTCCGATCGCCGGCCGGGTGTCCCCGCCGGCCGCGGTGCGCGTGATGGCCATCTGCCTCGGCGCGGGGGCCGCCGTCCTCGCCTGCCTTGCCGGAGCCTCCTCGCTCGCTGGGTATCTGGTCGCGGCCACCGTGGGCGGTGTGGTTCTCGGGACGGCCACCTCACTGACGCTCGTCGCCAGTCAGGGGGTGATCAGACCGGAGCGGGCCGGGGAGGCGTCCGGAGTCACCAAGACGGTCATCACGGTGGCGGCGGGCCTCGGCGTCGCCCTGGCCGGGGCTGTCGCCGACCAGAACCGTGGCGTGGGTTCGGAAGCGGCCTCCGACACCGCGTTGCGGATCACCGCCCTGGGGTGCACGGCCGCCTGTGTGATCCTGGCCGTGTGGCTCGGGGCCCATGAGCGACAGCGGCGGGACACACGTCTCGCGCAGCAGCAGGAGAAGGAGACCGGGCCCGAATAGCGCCCCCGATGCGCTGGCGCCCAACCTCCCCATGGCGCCACCGCACCCGTAGCGGCGCCCCCACAGCACTGGCGCCCCGTAGCGCCGGCGTCCACCGTGGCGTCGGTGCCCCGTAGCGCCGACACCGGCGCGGCCGGATCGCCGCGCAGGCGCGCGGCCCCCTGCCCATCGGCGCCAACACGCTAATCGAGCACCGCACTACCGACGCACACACCCCGCCCCCGGCCCCCTCGGGCGGCGGGACGACACGTGGCCGGCGAGTTCCGCCCAGCGCAGGCGCCTGCGGCGGGCGAGGGGATGGCGGAGGCCGACGGCCGCCACGCGGTCCTCGGTGCCGAGTTCGACGATGCGCAGTCGACCGCCGGACGGGGGTCTGCCGTGCAGGACCGCGGCGTCGGTGTGTCCGGTGGCGACGCCGGCCGTGCGCTCGTCCCGGCGCACGAGTTCGATCCGTCCCCCGGTCACCCGCTCGAACTCGGTGATGAGGTGGCGCGCCAGGCCGCTGGGCAGCAGCCAGGTGAAGCCCAATGGGTTCAAGGGCCTGTCCAAGGTGGTCGCCCTGGAAGGCGGCCCCCACGGCGTCACCTCCAACTGCGTCAACCCCGGCTATGTGCGCACCCCGCTGGTGGACCGGCAGATCGCCGACCAGGCCCGCACGCACCACATCAGCGAGGCCGACGTGCTGGACTCGGTCCTCCTGGAGTCCGCGGCCCTCAAGCGCCTCGTCGAGCCCGAGGAGGTGGCCGAGGCGGTTGCCTTCCTGTGCGGTCCGCAGGCGGCCGCGATGACCGGCACCGACCTGGTCATCGACGGCGGATGGACGGCCCGCTGACCCGGGTCCCCCAGGACGGGTGGTCGGTCCACCACGGAATCCACGACCGGCTCCCTGGCGTCCGCGGTGCCCCCGGTGGGCACCGCGGACGCCGTCCTTCTCCCGATGACGGTCCGTAGGGTCGCCGCCGGGTGTCCCCGGCCGGCGGTACGCGCACTGCCGAAGGGGGCCGGTGTGCGCGGGCGCGGTGGCCCGGTCGGCGGCGCGGGGCGTGCGCGGCGGTGTACTGGAGATGACCATTGCGCGTACGGTCCTTGCAACGTGCCGTCCTGGCCGTTGTCGAGTGATGAAGGAGAGTCATCGTATGCGCACCGCTCCCCTGGGCGCCGTCCTCGGGCTCGTGTCGGCCGCCGCACTGGCGGTCCTGATACCGGCGCCCGCGGCCCACGCGGCGCCGACCGCCGCCGAAGGAACCCGCTGCCCCCGCCTGTCCTCCTCGCTCACGTGGCACGGCGACAACAGGGAGCGGCTCCAGAAGGTGATCGACGCGTACGGGACCTGCGGTAACCGGCAGCTGCGGCACGGCAAGCGGCCGGTCGCCGCCTTCGACTGGGACAACACCGTCACCAAGAACGACATCACCGACCTCGCCATCGCCTGGGCACTCAAGCACGACAAGATCCTGCGGCCGGCGCGCTGGTCGGACACCAGCCCGTGGCTGACGAAGGAAGCCCAACGGACCCTGACCCGGGCGTGTGGCACCACGGTGCCGGCCGGCCGTCCGCTCCCGACGTCCACCAACACCGCCTGCACGGACGAGATCTTCTCCATCCGCAGCGAGGCCACGTTGATGAACGGCCACAAGGCGTTCGCGGGAGAGTGGAACAGCCGCCGGACCCTGCCCCAGTACGCCTGGGTGCCCCAGCTGTTCGCGGGCCACACCGAAGCCGAGATCACCTCCTACGCGCGCACGTCCCGGGCCGAGGCGCTGGCCGCGCCGATCGGCGCCACCCAACGGGTCGGCAGCCACACCCTGCACGCCTACGCCCGCTACAACCCGCAGATCAAGGACCTGATCCGGGTCCTGAAGCGGGCCGGTTTCGAGGTGTGGGTGGATTCCGCCGGCAGCGCTCCGGTCACCGACGCCTGGACAGGCGGCGCCGGCATCGACCGCGATCACGTCCTGGCCATCCGCAACCGGCTCGACCACCGGGGCCGGATCACCTACACCCAGGAGGGGTGCGGCGGTGAGCCGGACGGCAAGGGCCAGGTCATGCCCTATGTCGAGGGCAAGCGCTGCTGGCTCAACGAGAAGGTCTTCGGTGTCACCGGCCCCGCCGCCTGGGAGCGGCAGGCACCCGACAAGCGCCTGGTGATCGGCGCGGGTGACGCCGACACCGACGTGACGATGGTCGGCGACGCCACCGGCGCGGGCCTGGTCCTCAACCGCAACAAGAACGAGATCATGTGCCGGGCCTACGACAACGCCGGCGGCACCTGGCTGGTCAATCCCATGTTCATCGACCCGCTGCCGCGCAAGAAGGACCTCTACCCCTGCTCCACCACCGGCTATACGAACCCCGACGGCACCCCCGGGCCGGTGCGGCGGACGGACGGCAGTGTCATCCCGGACCAGGCGGACACGGTCCACGCGGGCTGATCCCGCGGCGGCCGGGCACACCGGCCCCCGAGCGCCCGGCGGCGAGCCGTGCCGGCCCTGCCGTGCTCGGTGACGACGTCACCGGCCCCCGAGCGCCCGGCGGCGCGACCGCCGTGGCAGCGGCCCGACGACACCGGGTTCCGCCCAGCCGGCCCTGGGCGGAACCCGGACACCGTGAGGCGGCCGCCGGCCGATCACCACGAGCGTCAGGCGTGCCGAGTGCGGTGAGCACACCGCTTCAGCTCGGTGAAAACCGCGTACGGCGCCCGGCCTCCGAGGGCCGGGAGCACCGCCCGCCGTGTCCCGCGCGTTCAGCCCTTGCGGGCCCTGACCTCCTCGGTCAGCCGCGGGACGACCTCGAAGAGGTCGCCGACCACGCCGTAGTCGACCAGGTCGAAGATCGGGGCCTCGGGATCCTTGTTGATCGCCACGATGGTCTTCGAGGTCTGCATACCGGCCCGGTGCTGGATCGCGCCGGAGATACCGGCGGCGACGTACAGCTGCGGGGAGACCGTCTTGCCGGTCTGGCCGACCTGGCTGGTGTGCGGGTACCAGCCCGCGTCCACCGCGGCGCGCGAGGCGCCCACGGCCGCACCGAGCGAGTCGGCCAGCGCCTCGATGACGGCGAAGTTCTCCGCCCCGTTCACACCGCGGCCACCGGCGACCACGATGGCGGCCTCGGTCAGCTCCGGACGCCCCGTCGACACACGCGGGGTGCGGCCCGTGATCCTCGTGCCGGTGGCCTGGGCGGAGAACGTCACGTTGAGGGCCTCGACGGCGCCCGCGGCCGGAACCGCCTCGACGGCCACGCTGTTCGGCTTGACCGTGATGACCGGAGTGCCCTTCGACACCCGGGAGGTGGTGGTGTACGACGCGGCGAACACCGACTGCGTGGCCACCGGGCCGTCTTCACCGGCCACCAGGTCGACGGCGTCGGTGATGACGCCCGAACCGATCCGCAGCGCCAGACGCGCGGCGATCTCCTTGCCCTCCGCGGAGGACGGGACCAGGACGGCGGCCGGGGACACCTGCGCGCAGGCGGCCTGCAGCGCGTCCACCTCCGGCACCACCAGGTACTCCGCGTACTCCGGGGCCTGGTGGGTGAGGACCCTCACCGCACCGTGCTCGGCGAGCGTGCGCACCGTGTCACCGGCGCCGTCTCCGAGGGCGAGCGCGACCGGCTCACCGATACGGCGGGCCAGTGTCAGCAGCTCCAGGGTGGGTTTGCGGACCGCGCCACCCGTGTGATCGACAAAGACGAGAACTTCGGCCATGGGGTACAACTCCTCTTGGTGTGGGCGGACTTCCGGCTCGCGAGGCCGTGTCACACGAACGTGCGCTCCGCGAGGAAGGCAGCGAGGTGCTTGCTGCCCTTGCCCTCGTCCCTGACGACCGTGCCGACCGGGCGCGCCGGGCACTCGGCGGCCGACTCGACCGTGGTCCAGGCACCCTCCAGGCCGACCTCTTCCGCGCCGATGTCCAGGTCGGACAGGTCCCAGGAGGTCACCGGCTTCTTCTTCGCCGCCATGATGCCCTTGAACGACGGGTAACGCGCCTCACCCGACTGGTCCGTCACCGACACCACCGCCGGCAGAGACGCCCGCAACCACTCGGTGGCGGCGTCCCCGTCACGGCGGCCGTTCACGACACCGCCCTCGACCGACATTTCCGACAGCAACGTGGCCTGTGGCACGCCCAGCCGCTCGGCCAGGAGCGCCGGCAGCACGCCCATCGTGCCGTCGGTCGAGGCCATGCCGCAGATCACCAGGTCGTAACCGGCCTTCTCCACGGCTTTGGCCAGCACCAGGGACGTGCCCATCACATCGGTGCCGCGCAGGTCGTCGTCCGCCACGTGGATCGCCTTGTCCGCACCCATCGACAGTGCCTTGCGCAGCGCCTCCTCGGCGTCCTGCGGACCGACGGTCACGACGGTGATCTCGGCGTCAGCGGACTCCTTGATCCGCAGGGCCTGCTCCACGGCGTACTCGTCCAGCTCCGAGAGCAGACCGTCGACGTCGTCGCGGTCGACGGTCAGGTCCTCGGTGAAATGCCGATCGCCGATGGCGTCGGGCACGTACTTCGCACAGACAACGATCCTCAGACTCACTGGGTTTCCTTTGAACAACTGATTGGGTGTGTGTTCCTGCGACGGGGCGGAGATCCGGCAGGTCTCCGCCTCCTGCCGCGTCCGCCCGCCGGGCCGCCCCTCCCGGAGCCGCCGGCGGGCTCATGCGGCCGTGACGGCGCGGGAGCGCTTTTCGGCGACGGCCGCCGGGCCCTCCGCCGATCCGCGGTGGCGCATACGGCGTGGCGGGCCGGTGTACGCGTTCCCGGCCGGGGGCATGTTCGGTCCTGCCCCTCGGCGGCCCGCCACAGCGGCCCGGGGCCTTGGTGAGGCCATGCCACCCCGGCGGGGAACTCGCTGAGAACGCGTCAATGGGCGCGGGCAATGAGGTCGACCAGCAGCTGGGAGAAGACCACGGCCAGGACCACGGCGAAGGCGAGGAATCCCAGCGCCCAGCGGCGGGCGTCGAGCAGGGGCAGGCTCGCCGCCGTACTGTCGTCGGAGACGGGGGTGGTGGGAGTCACGGGGTCACAGTTCCTTCCGGTAGACGATGTCGATGACAACGGCGGCGATCGCGGCGGCGGTGACGCCGATGCCGACAAAGACCCAGCCCGCGCCGCCGGAGCCGGAGTACCAGCCCCGGGCGTAGATCAGCAGGAGCACGGCCAGCAGCAAGGCGCAGAGCACGACCAGTCCGGACAGCCGGCGCAGCTTGGCCCGGGCGGCACAGCGAAGGTACGCATCGGCGAGAGCGTCGTCGGCGATCGGGGACAGGGGGCGGGAGGTGGACACGGGGCCTCCGTTCGGGTTCGAGGCGGGCGGCACGTCAGGAGCGCAGCCGGGCCAGGTGCCCCTTGGGCTCGGTGACGATGAACAGGGTGCCGACGATGGTGATCGCGGACCCCACGATGACGACGACGCTGAACGGGGCGCCGTAGATGGTCAGGGAGAAGAACGCGATGAAGAAGAAGGCCAGGGTGTTGGTCAGCACCCCGCCGCGCACCGCCCCGGCGTAGGAAATCCCGATGTAGTAGCCCATGATCATCCAGATCGCCCACCCCAGTCCGATGACCGCCCCGATGGCGATCAGCCGCGGCTCCGACCAGGCCAGCACCGCGATCCGCCGTCCGCCGGGGAACAGGGCCAGGAGCAGGATCCCGGCGATGAACAGTTCGAGGAACGCGCGCCACCACAGAAAGCTCTCCGCGGGCATGAGGTCGGTGCCGGCGGAGATGGCGAAGCTTTCGAACCCCCAGGTGAGCACCGCGCACACGATGATCAGCAGGCCGACGGCGAAGTAGCCGCCGTGGGTCGGCGCGTTGAGCCGGCCGCCGGAGACGGCGAGCCAGATCCCGACGGCCAGCGCGCCGAGACCGATCAGGGTGGACGCCCGCAGGATGCGCTCACGGTAGAGCAGCGCCGCGATGACCGCACCGACCACGCCCGCGAGGCCGCCCATGGAGCCGGCCAGCGCGCCACCGATCAACACGGAGGCGGCGGCGAAGCAGAGATCGCCCACGAACCCGCCGACGGCGACGAACAGGGTCCACCAGCTGACCCGGTGGCCGAGGATCCGCCCGGTGTCCCGCCACGCCCCGGTCACCAGCAGGAAGATCGCGATGGCGAGTACGCCGAAAGGCACCTGCAGCACCGCTACGAGGACGAAGGCGCCGGTCGGCTGTTCGAGGGTGAACGGCGGTGTGACGACGATCGATCCGAGCAGCCCGAAGGCCAGGCCGAGAGCGGGAGCGGCGAGGATCGCGTAGATCATTCCCATGCGCGTCTTCTTGCCGTCGGCCAGGCGGGACCGCTCCGCCAGGTCCGCCGCGGGACCGGCCGGGGCGCTCATGCCGGCTCACCCGCGGACGTCTGCGCCGGGAGCTCGACGGGAAGGCAGCGGCGCAGGTCGAGCTGATGCTCGACGAGCCGTCTGGCGGAGGGGGCGAGAGCGTAGCGGCGCAGGATCTGGCCGCGGTGCTCACGCTGCTCGACGATCCGCAGCCAGCCGACGGTACTGAGCCCGATCAGGTCCTCTCGCAGCCCGGACAGCTCGCTCTCGCGGTAGTGCTGCTGCAGGGCCCTGAACAGGTGATGCTCCCAGACGCCCTGCCCACCGAGGTGGTAGAGCGTCATCGCCGCCTGGAACTTGGGGGCAGGTGTCATGGTGACTCCTTCTGCACGGGGGGCGGAACCGCTCAGGCCCGCCAGACGGTTTTGGCGTTGACGAACTCGCGGATCCCGAAGGCGGACAGCTCACGTCCGTAGCCGGAGTCCTTGACACCCCCGAAGGGGACGCCGGGGAAGGAGGCGGTGAGCCCGTTGACGAAGACCCCGCCCGCGTCGATCTCGCGGGCCAGCCGGTCGATCTCGTGCGGCTCGGTGGTCCAGACGCTGGAACTCAGCCCGAAGTCGGAGTCGTTGGCCAGCCGGATCGCCTCGTCCAGGTCGTTGACGCGGTGTACGCAGGCGACCGGGCCGAAGCACTCCTCGCGGTACAGGCGCATCGCGGGGGTGACGTCGGCGAGCACCGTGGCGGGGTAGAAGAAGCCGGGCCCCTGCGGGGTCACACCGCCGGTGAGCACGGTCGCGCCCTTGGCCACCGCGTCGGCGACCAGCTCCTCGACGTCGCGGCGCCCGCGTCCGGTGGCAAGCGGCCCGAAGGTCGTCGCCTCGTCCCGGGGATCCCCGGTGGTCGTGGTGGCCATCCCCTCGACGAACCGCGCGGTGAACTCGTCGTAGACCTCGGTGTGGACGTAGTAGCGCTTGGCCGCGATGCAGGACTGGCCGGAGTTCTGCACCCGCGCGGTGACGGCGGCCTCGGCCGCGCGGGAGACATCGGCACTGGGCAGCACGATGAACACGTCCGTCCCGCCCAGCTCGAGCACGGTCTTCTTGATGTTGCGTCCCGCGGCCTCGGCGACGGCGGCGCCCGCGGCGACCGACCCGGTGAGGGTGGCCGCCCGGATCCGCCGGTCCTCGAGCAGCGGGGACACGTCCCGGGCCTCGATGAGCAGGGCCGGGAAGGAGCCGGCCGGGAACCCGCCGCGCTCGAACAGGTCACTGAGGTAGAGCGCCGTCTGCGGGACGTTGGACGCGTGCTTGAGCAGGCCGGTGTTGCCCGCCATCAGCGCGGGGGCGGCGAACCGGACGCACTGCCACAGCGGGTAGTTCCACGGCATCACCGCGAGCACCACACCGATCGGATCGAAGCGGACGGCCAGCTCCGCCGAACCGACCGTGGCGGGATCGACGGGCCGCTCGGGGGCGAGGTAGCGCTCGGCGTGGTCGGCGAAGAAGCGCATGGCGGTGGCCGACTTGAGCGCCTCGTAGCGCGCGGAGACGAGCGTCTTGCCCATCTCCGTGGTGATCAGGTCGGCGACCTCGTCGGCCTCGGCCTCGAGGAGGTCCGCGGTCCGGCGCATCCAGTCCGCGCGCTGGGCGAACGTCGTGCGGGCGAGCGCGCGGAAGGCCGCGTCGGCGGCGGCGACGCGGGCCTCGACCTCGGCCGGGGTGTGCGGGGCGAATTCCTTGAGGACCTTGCCGGTCGTCGGGTCGACGGTGGCGAGTGTCACGGTCAGTGTCCTTTCAGGCTGCGGGAACGGGTCGCGGCAGGCACGGGCGCGGGTGTGCTCGGGCCGCCGGCGCACGAGGGTCACGGTGGTGCGGAGGGGAGCGGCGGCGGCCCCGCTCGTGGTCCGAGCCGTCGCGGACGTGGGGGTGGTCGAGGTCGTGGGTCGGGGCGAACACGTCGGCGACACCGGCCGCCGGGTCGTCGGTTCGTCCCGGCAGGGCAGCGCGGTCGCCGCGTCGGTGAGCGATCACGAGGAACGTAGAACCGAATCTGAATGGCGTCAACAGCTTCACTTCGTTCTCAGTTCAGAACTTCTGTACTCCGCGTAAGGTTCGTCTTTGCCAGCCGCAACCGCTGTGGTTGAATGCGGAGCCACCAGGCATGCCCGCCGCCCACCTCGCCACCACGGGAGTCGCCGACCATGACCAGAGCCGAGCCGGAAGGCGGCAGCGCACGCGGTGACAGCAACCGCGAGCGGCTGGCCGACCTGGGCACCCGGATCCGCGACTACCGCCGGATGCGACGGCTCACCCTCCGCCGCGTCGCCGACGCGGCGGGAATCACCGAGAGCTACCTCAGCCAGATCGAGCGCGGCACGGCGACGGGCAGCGTGGACGTGCTCAGCCGCATCGCCACCGCGCTCGCCCTGAGCCTGTCCGACCTCTTCAGCGGGGAGCCGCCGCGGCACACCGCGCTGCGGCGGGCGGACCGCCCGGAGATCACGTCGGAGGGGGTACGGAAGTACCTGTTCACCCGGCGCCCGCTGCTCCACCTCGAAGTGATGGAGGCTGTTCTCGACGGTGGCGCCTTAATCGGCGACGCACAGCATGTGCACGGCTCCTCCCAGGAGTTGGTGATCGTGCTCGAGGGCAGCGTGGTCTGCACCGTGGAGGGCGACCGCCACCCACTCGACGAGGGGGACAGCATCGAATACACGTCGTCCCAGCCGCACTCCGTGGAGAACCCGGGCACGGAGCGGGCACGCATCCTGTACGTGATCAGCCCACCCAGCATCTGACGGCGCGTCCGGGACCTCGGCACCGTCCGGTGGACAACGACACACGGCGGAACGCCGGACCGAAGCGACCGGCGCCGCACCGCGCGCCGGCCGCGAAGCTCCCGCCCAGCCCTCGACGGCTTCCCCCGCGGGCGGGCCCCTCGAGGGCCGCGCCGGCGGCGGTGGCAGGCGTGACGGGTGTCGTCGACCGCGCGGGACCGCACAGCACGGCGTGTCTGCACCCGCCCTGTCAGTAAGCGCTTTCCCTCCTTATGGAGACCACGTCCGCCAGGGGGGCGGACGCCACGGTGCCGCCGCCTCCACACCGGCGACGAGGCGGCGGCCGCACCGGTCCCACCCCCCGCACGCGCCTCCGATCACCGCGATCACCTGCACCGATTCACCAACACAGGACAACCACCCCAGTCGGCGCGGCCACGGGGCCCCGCCAGCTCCGCCCGGCTCTTTCGGCCGTCTCGACCCTTGTCGCGGCCATCCGGAAACCGTACCGTCGATAGAAAGCGATTACTAACCGTCATCCATGCGGTGCGAGAGGAATTGCCATGGAACAGGCTGACGTACTGATCATCGGCGCGGGCGCGTCAGGCGGTGTCGCCGCCGGCGCGCTGGCCCAGGCCGGGTTCGATGTGATCTGCCTCGAACAGGGGAACTGGCCGGACCGGGCCGACTATCCGGCGCAGCGCGGAACCTACGAACTCGAAGCCCGCAAGCAGTGGTCGGGAAGCCCCAGCGTACGGCAGAACCCGGTCGACTACCCGATCAACGACGCGGACTCCGACGTCGCGCCGCTCATGTACGCCGGTGTCGGCGGCAGCATGATCCTCTACGCCGGAGACTGGCCACGGCTGCTGCCATCGGACTTCCGCGTGCGCTCGCTGGACGGCGTGGCCGACGACTGGCCCCTGCGCTACGCCGACCTCCAGCCGTTCTACGAGCGCACCGACGTGGCGTTCGGGGTGTCCGGCGCAGGGGGTGACCCCGCCTACCCGGAAGGTGCCGAGCCGCCGCTTCCGCCCCTTCCGATCGGCACGATGGGCGCGCGCATGGCACACGCCCACGACAAGCTGGGCTGGCACTGGTGGCCGGCCGCGCAAGCCGTGCTGTCCGCGCCGTACCAGGGCAGGCGGCCGTGTGTGCAGTTCGGCGCCTGTATGCAGGGATGCCCGGAGGGCGCCAAGGCCTCCACCGACCTCACGCACTGGCCGGCCGCGGTCGCGAAGGGGGTGAGGCTGCTCACCGGGGCCCGCGTGGCGCGGATTCTGATGTCCCGGGGCGGACTCGCCACGGGCGCCGAGTTCGTACGCCCGGACGGTTCGTGGCACGTCGTGCGCGCCGACGTGGTGATTCTCGCCGCGAATGCCGTCGGCACCCCCCGCATCCTGCTCAATTCGGCGTCCCCGCGGCATCCGGACGGGCTGGCGAACTCCAGCGGGCTGGTCGGACGCCGGCTGATGGTTCATCCCTTCGCCAACGTCACCGGCTACTTCGAGGACGACGTGGAGAGCTGGCGCGGGCACGTCGGCGCGAAGATCACGTGTTTTGAGTTCTACGAGACCGACACCGACCGGGGTTTCGTACGGGGCGCGAAGTGGAGTCTCGCACCGACCGGCGGGCCGCTGAACGCGGCCCTGCCGACCCGCGCCGGGGACGCGGTCTGGGGTGCCGCTCACCACGAGCACGTCCGCCGACACCTTGGACACACGATCAGCTGGGGCATCTTCGGTGAGGATCTGCCCGACGAGGCCAACCGGGTCACCGTCGACGCCGCCCTCACGGACTCCTCGGGCATCCCGGCACCGAAAATAACCTACGCGGTCAGCGAGAACTCCCGGCGCCTGCTCGACTTCCACATCGCCCGGGCCACCGAGTCGCTGCACACAGCGGGAGCATACGACGTGGCCACGGAAGCGCTGATGCGCTCCTCGGGGTGGCATCTGCTGGGCACCGCCCGGATGGGCACCGACCCGCGGACCTCAGTGGTCGACCCGTACGGCCGGTCCCATGACATCCCCAACCTGTACGTCATGGACGGCAGTGTCTTCGTCACCTCCGGCGGGGTGAACCCGACGAGCACCATCACCGCGCTGGCCCTGCGCTCCACCGAACACCTCATCGCATCCCGCCGCGACCAGCGGATTCCGGCCTGACCGCGACCGACTTACGGAGACCCCATGACCCCCAGCCAAGCCCGGGAGACCACCTCCACCACCGCCGCCGACGTTCCCGGGGAGTGCCGCGACTGGCTGCGCCGCGTGGCCGACCGGCTCATCCCCGCGTCGCCGACCATGCCGGCGGCCGGCGACGCCGGGCTCGGCGACGGGCATCTGGACGTCGTGCTGCGCGCCCGCCCCGACCTGATCCGCGACCTGGTCCGGGCATGGGCGAGCACCGGTGAACTCGCGCCGGACGAGTCCCTTGACGAGCTGCGCCAGAGCGACCCGCCCGCTTACCACGCGGTGCTGTTGATCGTGGCGGGCGGCTACTACACGAGTCCCACAGTCCGCGCTCTCCTCGGCTACGCCGGCCAGCAGCCGCGCACCCTCCAGATCGCCGGGGACATCGACATGGACCTGCTCATGCGGGTGGTCGAACGAGGTCCCCGCTACCGCCAGGCCTGACGCCGCGCCTCGGCACCGCGGGCGTTCCGGTCGCCCCGCGCAGGGGCCCGGTTCACGGGCCGCGGCCGTGCCGGCCAGGCAGGGGCCGCGGGCCCTCCCCTCCAGGCGAGGGCCCGCGGCAGACGGCACGGTCCGAACGCCGGGCAGCGCGCGAAGCGGCTCCGCGCCAGGCCGCCGGAGCCCGCCACGTGGCGGAGCACGCCAGGAGGATGTGCCCGCCTCGTCCAGGGACCTTACGTCCGTGGACGAAGAAGTGGACCGCGCCCTGGCCCGGCGGCAGGCTAAGGGCCATGATCGGGACCGCACCGATCGTCCGCGTCGGGGATGCCCCGGAGCGGTTGAAGGCCAGGCGCGCCCACCGCGGGCGGGCGCACGGCAAGGGAGGGATCATGGGCGAACGTGAAGAGGGTCGGCTCAGCGAGGAGTTCTTCACCCCGGGCAGTTCCTCGTTCACCGAGTTCCTGGCGGGCTACCGCCCGGAACTGCTGAGCACACGGAGCATGCTGCCGGACGGTGTGCGGTTCCCGGCCGACGGCGCGCCGCACGGCACCACCGTGCTGGCTCTCACCTATGAGGACGGTGTCCTCGTCGCCGGGGACCGCAGGGCCACGGCCGGCATGAACATCGTCCAGCGGGACCTGCGGAAGGTCCACCCCGTCGACGAGTACACCGCGGTCGCCTTCGCGGGCACCGTCGGCCTCGCGCTGGAGATGATCAAGCTGTTCCGGGTGGAACTGGAGCACTTCGAGAAGATGGAAGGCGCTCCGATGAGCCTCGAAGCGCGGGCGAACCGCCTGTCGGGAATGCTCCGGCAGAACCTCGCCCAGGCCATGCAGGGCCTGGCCGTCGTTCCCCTCCTGGCGGGTTATGACCCCGCACGGCCGGCAGGCAGCCGCGGACGCGTCTTCAGGTTCGACGTGGGCGGTGGCCGGTACGAGGCGAGGGACTTCCACGTGGAGGGTTCGGGCTCACCGTATGCCCGCGGGGCGCTGAAGAAGCTCTACCGCCCGGGGATGTCGCGTCGCGAGGCCGCCCTGGCCGCCGTGCAGAGCCTCTACGACGCCGCCGACGACGACTCGGCGACCGCGGGCCCCGATCTGACCCGACGGATCTACCCCATCGTCGCGATAGTCACCGAGGACGGCTATGCGCAGCTCCCTGAAACCGAGACCGAGGAACTGAGCCGCGAGACCGTCCGGCAGCGACAGCAGCGTCCCGACGGCCCGGTGGCACGGGTGTAGCACGCACCGCGGCGCCGCGGTGGGGGTTGCGCGGCCGGTGGGTCCTCGGTGGCCGAGGAGGGCCGCGGCGGCCCGCACCGCGGCGGCGGCGGGTGGCGGTGGCGGACCGGCCGAAGGGCCGCTGTCCCGCCTGCCCACCGCCTCCGCGACCCGCCTCGTCAACGCGGTGGGCGGTCGAGCACACGGAGAAGCACACGGGGAAACACACGGCGCGCCACGGCGCGCGGGACGCGCAACTCAGGACCGCGGCCGGGCCGTCGCAGCCGGCCGTCGCATCCGGGCGTCGCATCCACGGCGGCGCCCGGGGAGCGGCCGTCTCACGGAGGTGCCCGTTCGTCAGAGGGCGCCTGTTCCGCCGCGGGCGGGGGCGTGGCGGCCCGCAAGGGTGGCAGCCTGTGCCGTTGACGCCCGGACGACGAGTTCCGGCTCGAACAGAAGCTCCTGGTGGGGCACTTCACTCCCGTGGATCTGGGACACCAGCAGCTCGACTGCCGCGCGCCCCATGACCTCGATCGGCTGACGCACCGTGGTCAGCGGGGGCTCGGTGCACGTCATGAACGCGGAGTCGTCGTAGCCCACCACGGACACGTCCTCCGGCACCCGCAGGCCCCGCCGGCGCGCGGCTCGTACCGCGCCCAGGGCCAGGGGGTCACTGGCGCACACGATCCCGGTCACGCCGCGCTCCAGCAGGCGTGCTGCCGCCGCCTGGCCGCCCTGCAGGGAGAACATCGTCCGTTCCACCAGCTCGTCGGCCAGTGAGCCCCCGGCGGACCGGGCGGCCGCCTGCAGCCTGCGCCGGGAGGGGATGTGGTCCGCGGGGCCGAGTACGAGGCCGATCCGCTCGTGTCCCAGCGAGGCGAGGTGCCGCCACGACTGCTCCATCGCCACCGCGTCGTCACAGGCGACACGGGGGAAGTCCAGTTCTTCGATGGCCGCGTTCATCAGCACGACCGGAATCCGGCGCTCAGCGAGCAGACGGTAGTGCTCGTGCACCGCGTCCGCCTGGGCGAACAGCCCTCCCGCGAAGATCACGCCGGACACCTGCTGCTGCAGCAGCAGCCCGACGTAGTCAGCCTCCGACACGCCCCCCTTCGTCTGGGTGCACAGCACCGGGGTGAGCCCCTGCTGGGCCAGCGCGCTGCCGATGACCTCGGCGAACGCCGGGAAGATCGGGTTCTGTAGCTCCGGCAGCACCAGGCCCACCAAACGCGCCCGTTTCCCCCGCAGTTGCGTCGGACGTTCGTAGCCCAGCACGTCCAGCGCCGTCAGCACCGTCTGCCGTGTCGCCTCCGACACTCCTGGCTTGCCGTTGAGGACCCGGCTGACGGTGGCCTCACTGACTCCGACCTTCTTCGCCACTTGAGCAAGTCGTCGTGTCATACGCGCAAGCGTAGCGCAAGCCACGCAAGGATTTGCGCTACGCCTTTTCAGCCAGAGGTGGCCGGTCGGGGCCCCTTCGGTGGGATGGGTGGGGCGCCGGACGGACCCGGCGCCCCCGGTGGAACGGCGCTCAGCCGCGCGAGCCGGAGAGCCGTTTCGCGGAGCCGTCGATCACGAACTGCGAGCCGGGCTCCTTCACCACGTCGCCCTGAGCCGAGTTGGTGATCGTCACGTTCGTCAGCGTGGCGCTGCCGCGCGCCCCGCCCATCGCGAGGATCCCGGACCCGTTGTTGGACTTGTCGATGGTGACGTCCTTGATCTGGACGCCGGGCATCGCCCCGCCGCCCGTCTTGAACTGGATGCCGTCGTAGGTGGAGTCGTGGATGTCGGTGTCGCGGATGGTGACCCCCGGGATGTCCTGCCCCTGGGCGAACAGGGTGATGGCGCCGAACTCCTGCGCCTCGCCCCAGAACGCGCCGCCGGTGCGGTACAGGCCGTTGCCCGCGATGAGGGTCTGGCCCGAGAAGGGCAGCGGGTCGTGGTCCGTGGCCAGCATGATCCCCGGGTAGTTCATGGTGTCGGAGACCAGGTTGTTCTCGATCGTGTTGCCGTAGCCGCCGTAGACCGCGATGCCATTGGCCCGCCAGGGCAGCTGGATGGTGTTGTTGCGGAAGTGGTTGTCGTGGCCGATGTCCGCCGAGGTGTCCTTCACGTACTTGTTGGCCCATACGGCGAGCGCGTCGTCGCCGGTGTTGCGGAAGGAGGAGTTGTACACGGTCGAGTTGCGGGTGCCGTTGGTGAAGTTGACGCCGTCGGCGTAGGTGTCGCGGATCCGTACGCCGTTGAACTCCAGTCCGTCGCCCGGCCCCCACAGCTCGGGGATGTTGGAGTAGTCGCGGCCGACCCAGGCGCCGACGTTGGCGTGCTCGATCCACACGTTGGTGATCTTGGTGTTCTTGCCGAAGCGGCCGTTGAGGGCGACACCGCCCTCGGCGCCGCCGTCGCCGCCGCGGATGGTGCCGGAGCCGAAGACCGCGATGTCGGAGATCTTGGTGTTGTCGTCGATGTCGAAGCCGAAGTTGCCCTCGTGGGGGTGGTTGATGCCGCCCGCCTCCTGGGGCGGGATGAGCGAGTAGAGCTGGGAGTGCCACATGCCGGCGCCGCGGATGGTGACGTCCCGGATGCCCATCTGGTTGTACTGGCCCCGGTTCTGCGGGTCGTCGGTCAGGATCTTCTTCTCCTGGCGCCACTGGCCCGCGGGGATCCACACGCAGGGGATCCTGCCCTCCTGGTCCGCGGTGACGGCGCGCTGGATGGCGTCCGCGTCGTCGATGCCGTCGTTGGGCACGGCCCCGTAGTCGGTGATGGAGACGCAGTCGGCGGGCTTGGCGGCCGGTGCCGCGACCTGCTCCAGATCGATCAGGTCGATGACGTAGAAGGCCGCGTCGTCCCCGGCGTCCCGCTGGAGGCGGAACTTCGTCCCCGGCGGGTAGGTGTCGGTGAGCAGGGCGTGGGACTCGTCGAACAGCCGCCGGGCGTCGCCGCCGGGCCGGTTGGTCAGGCCCTCCGGGTCGTCGGTCGTGCCGTAGAGCCAGCTGTGCTTGGAGGACAGGGTGAGCTTGCGGACGAACGCGCCGTCCGCGTAGAGGCTGATGGTCGCCTCCCGGCCGCCGCCACCCGCCGCGTCCGGGATCGAGTTGCGGACGACGATCGAGTTGGACGGCGTGGTGGAGGTGAACTCCACGTACTGACCGGTGGAGTCGAGCCGGACCGACTGGCGCCCGGAGGACTCGGTGGCGAAGTTGGTGTGCCCGAAGGTGCGCTTGGCGTCCGTCTTCAGCAGGGTGCCGTCGTACCGGCCGTCCTCCGCCTCGTACTCCACGTACGGTACGGCCGCGCCGCGTCCGATGACGAGGGAGCGGGCGAAGGTGTTGTTGTCCTCGTTGGTCTCGGCGACGGTGTCGGTGGCGTCGGCCGTCGCGGTGAGCGTCGCTCCCCCGCTGGTGGCGGTCCATGTCCCGCTGATGGTCACGGTGGCCGTGTCACCGGCCGGGATGGCGCCCGCCGTGCCGTTCAGCGTGGTCCCGCCGACGGTGAGCCGGGTGACCGATCCGGCGGGCACCGCGGTCGTGCCCCTGTTGTGCACCGCCACGGTGAAGGTGACCTTGGCGCCGACGGCCGGGTTGGCGGGGCTGGTGGTGATGCCGGTGACCTCCAGGTCCGGTCCGGGGGCCTGGCCGACGACCAGCTTCGAGGCGGCGTTGCGGCTGTTGTTGCTGTTGTCGAGCTCGGCGACCGTGTCGGCCGGATCCACGACGGCGGAGACGGTGTAGCTGCCCATGGGCCGCTTGCCGACCTTGACCGGCACCTTCACCGACGCGCCCGCTGCCAGCGCGTCCACGGCGCCGCTGCCGGCGACCGCGCCCTCGAGGCTGACGTCCACCGTGGTCGCGGGAGCGGCGGCCGTTCCGGCGTTGCGGACCGTCGCCTCGACGGTGACCGGGTCCGCCTCGGACGGCGACTCGGGCGACCAGGTGAGTCCGGTGACGGTCAGGTCGGGGGCGGGAGCGGCCGCGCCGAGGACCTCGAACTCGGCGACCTGTCCCCCGCCGGCGCCGGTGTTACCGGAGAACTGCAGGCGTACGTCCGCGTACCGGCCGGTGACCGGGATGGTCACCGTGTTCTTGTTCTGCGACGGGCTGAAGGTGTAGTCGGCCCGGTCCTTCAGCGAGGTGAATCCGGACGCTCCGGCCGGCCGGCCCAGCACCTGGATGCTCTGCGACCGGGTGCTCCAGACGGGGTCGGGGTTCAGCTTGACGACGACGCCGGTCAGATCGGCGTCGGCGCCGAGCTTCGCGGTCAGCGTCGAGGACTGGCCGCTCGCCTCCCAGTATGTGGCGGTGCTGCCGTCGTTGGCGTTGCCCGCGACGTAGTTCTGGGTGGCCGACGACGCCTCGATCGGCTTGCGCAGGGCCAGGTTGGTGCCCGCGGGCGGGTCCCCGGGGCCGTCCCCGCCGGCCTTCCCGCGCACCTCCACCTCGGAGAGCTGGGCGGCGTTCCAGCCCGTGTTGCCGGTCACCTGTACGCGCACGTACCGTGCCTCGGCCGAGACGTCGAGCGCCACCGTGTTGCCGGACGACGGCGAGAAGTCCCTGCGCGCCTCCTCCACCACGGTGGTGAAGTCCTGGCCGTCGGTGCCGGCCTGGACTCTCACCCCCTCGGTGCGGGACTCCCACGACGCGGGGAGCTTCAGCACCACCTGGTCGATGTCCGCCCTGCTCCCGAGATCGACCTGCACCCACTGCGGGAAGGAGCCCGCCGGGCCCTCCCAGTAGGTGGCCTGGCTGCCGTCGGTGACATTGCTCGCCGGGTAGGAGCCGTGTGCCCCACTGGCTGTCACCGGCCTGCCCAGCGCCAGGTTCGTCCCCTCCGCGGCGTGAGCTGTCACGGGCAGCAGCCCGACCGTGCACAGACCTGCCGTCACAAGCCCGGCGAACAACCGCCGGCCGCGCTGTCTTCTCCTCATGAGGCCCTCTCGATCCCTTCCCCCGGGCGCCCGCGGCCGGCCCCGCGCCCCGCCGCCCGCCGACGCGCAGGCCGTCTCGGGGCAGGGAGCACGGAGGCATGAGGGGCCGGTACGCCGGGTGGACGACGACAGTGATCGGCAGGCCCAGACGGTGTCGCGGTGAAGCAGAGCCGGCCGCAGTACAAGAGTTGAGTGATTTTCGTCTATCTTTTGCAGTCGCTTGACAGATTTCTACTGCGCAACGACTTTGTCAACGGCTTGGTACAACGCAGAACATGATGGGCCGCATCGCCCGGACCCCGTGTCGCGGTCCCGCCGGACCGCGAAGGACAGCCGCTGCGGCTCCCACGGGCCCTGTGCGGGACCGTCGATGACGGGTCGCCGGACCCGGCCGCCCCGCCAGGAGTGACGCGACGTCATCTTCCGGTCAGCACCGGTCCGATCAGCACCCGACCGCGGATGCCCCTGCCGTGGCGTCGAAGCCACGCGGCGCCCGTGGCGGCCGGTACCACCGCTGGTCACTCCGCCTGGATCCGGCGGCCGGTGATGCTCGTCGGCTCGATGCGCAGCCACAGGTCACGGCTGCCGCCGGGCCATGGGGTGGTGAACGCCTTGTCGGCCAGCTCCCGTATCGCGGCCGGCTCGGTGACCCGCCGGACGCGTCCGACGACCAGGACGCTCCAGCCCTGGCTGAGCGCCTCGTCGATATGGTCCACCTCGAAGGCGACCTCGGCGTCGACGGCCGCCGCCGGTGCGGCGTCGGGCGCGGTCCGGAAGACGACGTCGTCGCCGATGACGCTGTAGTTGACCGGGAGGATGACCGGTCCCCCCGAGGCCGACACCGAGACCCTGCCCACACCGTGCCTCGCGAGCCGGGCCCGGCACTCCGCCGGATCCAGTTCCAGCAGCCGGGGGTGGCGTCCGGCCCGGCCGAGGCCGGGCGGCCGACCGGTGCCGCAACCGTGCAGCGCGGCCGCGGTGGTCTCCAGTGCCGCGGCGATCCTGAGGAGGCTGCTGACGCTCGGGTCGGCCGGAGACTCCTCCAGATAACGCACATAGCCCGGCGAGCTGCCCGCCCGGGCGGCCACCTGCTCCCGCGAGAGGCCGAGCTGCGCGCGCCGCAGCGCGATGCGCCGCCCGAGGTCGCCCGCGCCGCCGGTCGGCTGCCTCCCTGCCGGGCCGGGGCCTGATGGCTCGGACACCAGGATCACACCCCTTCGCCATCGGTGTCCCGCTCCGGCCCGAAAGCGCCTGCGGAGCCTTCGGACGACCGGGCTCGTGGCCACCGGACGCGCGGGGTGGGACCGTGCGTCCAGGGTACTCGGGGCGCACGGGACAGCCGCAGGAGAGGCGGTGGCAACCATGAACCTCCCGCTGGTCGTGGGCGTCGACGGCTCGGATTCCAGTCTGCGGGCGGTGGACTGGGCCGTGGACGAGGCGGCGCTCCACACGCTGCCGTTGCGCCTCATCTACGCCGCCCGGTGGGAGCGTTACGAGGAAGGGCTCGCGTCGTACCCGGGCTGCCCCTCGGGGGCAGTGGTCGCGGAGCACATCGTCGCCTCCTGCGTGGAACGCGCCCGGCGCGTCAGTCCGGCGGTGCGGATTTCCGGCGAGGTCCTGTCCGACGGCCCCGTGTCGGCACTGCTGCAGGAGGGCCACGGAGCGTTCGCTCTGGTCACCGGCTCCCGTGGCTGGAGCGAACTCGCGGAAACCCTGTTGGGCTCGGTGAGTCTGGCGGTGGCGGCCCGTGCCGTGTGCCCGGTGATCGTGGTCCGCGGACCGGAGCAGGACCGGCACGGGGCCGGCCGGCCGGTCGTGGTCGGCGTCGGCCACCTCGGACAGGACGCCGCGGCCGTACGGTTCGCCTACCGCGAGGCGCGGGCGCGGGGCGTCGAGCTGCACGCCGTACGCGCCTGGCGGCGCCCCGCGCACGCGCGGACGGGCCGGCCGCTGCTCGAGGCGGCCCACCTCCTCTACGAGGAACAGGCGGCGACCGTCCTGGACGAGGTCCTGGGGCAGGTCCCGTGCGACGACGGGCAGACGGTGTGCCGCCGCGAGGTGGTGGAGGGCCCGGCGCACAGGGTCCTCCTGGCGGCGTCGGCAGCGGCCGGCCTGCTGGTCGTCGGGGCCCTCCGGCCTCCGGGCGACTTCGGTCTGCAGCTCGGCCGGGTCAGCCACGCCGTACTGCACCATGCCGACTGTCCGGTCGCCGTCGTCCCGCGGCGGGTGTGACCCCCTGACACCGCGGGCCCGCCGTCCACCGGTGCGCCCGGCCACGCCGCGCCCTGCGGCATCAGTCATGGGGGACGACCGCGATGGGGCACGCCGCGTGGTGGAGCAGGGCGTGTGCCACATGGCCCAGGCTCGGCCCGACGGCGGGCCGGTGGGAGTACCGGCCGACGACCACGAGCCCCGCCCCCGCGGCCGATGTCAACAGCACCTCCGCGGCGTTGCCCATCTCGACGTGCTCGGTCACCGGTACCCGCGGATACTTCTCCCGCCACAGCAGGACCGCTTCCGCCAGCCGTTTCCGCTCATTGGGTTCGATGCCACCGGCCTCGTCGACGGCTCGCAGGTACGCCGTGCCGTACTCGAACACCGGCGGCAGCGCCCAGGCCCGTACGGCGCGCACCCCCGTGTCCCGCGCCGCGGCCGTGGCGAAAGCGAACTCGATCGGTGCGGCCGACCCCGGCGGGTCCTGGATGCCCACCACCACGTCTCCCCCGGCGGCCCCATGAACCTGGCCGTTCCTGTGCCGGACCAGCACGACCGGGCGGGTGGCCCGCCCGAGCACCTGCAGCCCGATGGAGCCGAGGAGGAAGCCGGCCACGGCGCCACGGCCCCGTGAGCCCAGCACCAGCATCTCCGAGCCCGCGTCGTGGGCCACCAGGGCCGGGACGGCGGCCTCCGCCACCAGCTCGGTGGAGACCGACACCTCCGGGTAGCGGGCACTGAGACCGGCTTCCGCGTCGTCCAGGAAGGTGGCCGCCCACTCCTTGCGGGCCTCGGGAGCCTGAGCGGTCCGGGCCGGCAGGGCCGTCCGGGCCGGCGGCAGCCAGGCGTGCACCAGGCGCAACGGCGTCTGACGCCACCGAGCCTCGCGCGCCGCCCAGTCGGCGGCGGCCAGGCTCTCGGGCGATCCGTCCAGACCTACGGTGATGGGGCGGGCCATGGGACTCCTCCTCCGTATCCGCCGCGGTCCGCGGCAGCCGTGGCTGTCGCGGGGCCGGGTCAGGTGACCGGGGAGGCGACCCCGGTGAGGTGATCGACCACATCGCCGGCACCCTCGATCGCCCGGAGCCACCCGGCCGGCGCGGGGGCGAGTGTCACGGCCACCGCGCCCTCCACGGTCACCGCGACGGCGTCCGGGCCGGGACGGCGCTCCCGTGGCGGACGGCCGGGCACGGCCCTGGCCTGCGGGATCGGACGCCGCAGGGGTTCGCACACGTTCACGGCGACTTCCCCACGGGCCCGGCCGGTCACCTCTGCCGCCAGTGTCGCAGCGATCGGACGGTCACGCCGCCGGAGCGCGACCGGGCGGACGCCACGGCCGCCCCTCGACCCGCCACACCCAGTCCTGGCGGTCCGCTGCCCGTGCACAGGGGGGCCACAGGCGATAAGTGTGGAAAGGGACAGTTCCTGGTGTGAGGAGGGTTGCCATGAAGCGATCGGCATCACAGCGGGCTCCTGAGATCCAGGTGGAGGCCCAGGGGCAGATGCCGCCCGGCGTCATCGAATACGCGCAGGAGAAGGTGGGGGCGGTCACCGGCCGGACGCGGGAACCGGTCCTCTTCGCCCGCGTCCGGTTGACCCACATGGCGAACCCCGCCATGGAACGGCCGGCGCTCGCCCAGGCCAACCTGGACGTCAACGGGCGCCCCGTCAGGGCACACGTCGCCGCCACAACCGTCACCGAGGCCGTCGACCTGCTGCAGGACCGGCTCGCCGCACGGCTGGAGCGCCTTCAGGATCACTGGGAGGCCCGCCGAGGCCGCAGACCGGTGCCGGGCGCCCATGAGTGGCGGCACGGCGACGAGCCCGCTCACCGCCCCGGCCACTTCCCCCGTCCCGCCGAGGAACGCCAGGTGGTACGGCACAAGTCCTTCTCCCTGGCCCGCGAGTCGCCCGATGAGGCGGCCTTCGAGCTGGAGCTGATGGACTACGGCTTCCACCTGTTCACCGACATCGGAACCGGTGAGGACAGCGTGCTGTACCGGTCCGGCCCGACCGGCTACCGCCTCGCCCAGGTGCGTCCTCACCCCCACCTCGTCGGTCCGGTGGCCGTGCCGCTCACCGTCAGCGACCTCCCCGCGCCCCGGATGAACCTGGCCGAGGCGAAGCAGCGGCTGGACATCGCCGGACTGCCGTTCGTGTTCTTCGCCGACGACACCACCGGACGGGGAAACGTCCTGTACCGCCGCTACGACGGCCACTACGGCCTGATCTCCCCCTCCGGGTGAACAGCCCGTTCCGAAGAACACCGCCGCGCGCCATCGGCGCCCGAACCGGCGGCGCCGGCCGCCACGGCCGGCGCCACTGGCCGGCACGGGCCGATGGGCCGGTCGCAGAACGACGTGGGAGTCGGCGATGACACATACCGAAGGACATGCCCCGATCGTGGTCGGTCTCGACCCCGATCCGGGCAAACGCATGGCTCTCGCCTGGGCCGCCGACGCCGCGGACCGGCGCCGCCTGCCGCTGCTGCTGGTCCTCGCACAGAACCTGCCGACCCCGGGCTACCGGCCGACGGGCGGCCGGCCGTCCTGGGAGGAGTGGAACAAGGCGCTGCACGCGACGGGGGATCGTCTGCTGAAGGACGCGGTGGCCTTCGTCGAGTCGCGGCACCCCCGGGTGCGGGTGTCCGGGCTGCTGACGGAGGGACATCCGGCGTGGGTGCTGCGTGAGCAGGCGCAGCACGCCGAGGAGGTCGTGCTCGGTTCCTGGCACCTGAGTGCCCTCCAGGAACTGTTCACCTCCGCCGCCGTCACCCTGCCGCTCATCGCCCACGCCCCCTGCCCCGTGGTGGTCGTACCGGAATCGGAACACGTCACCCAGCGGCAGCCGTACTTCGTGGTCGGAGTGGACGGCAGCGCTCATTCCGCGGCCGCCGTCGACCTCGCCTTCGAGGAGGCCGCCCTGCGCGGCGCGGTGCTGCGGGCACTGTACGTGTGGCACCCTCCCCGGCTCGGGGTCCTGGACGAGGACGCGGCCGTCCAGGAGTGCCGTCGGCTGCTGTCGGAGACGGCCGCCGGGCGCTCCGCGGCCCATCCGGAGGTGGAACTGCACCACGAGGTCGTGCACGGGCACCCGGTACAGGTCCTCGCCAAGGCGTCCGAACACGCCCTCGGCCTGGTCGTGGGCACACGCGGGCGCGGCGGCTTCAGCGGCATGCTGCTGGGTTCCGTCAGCCAGGGGGTGCTGCACCACGCGCGCTGCCCGGTCATCACCGTCCCGCACGCGCACGATCAGTAGCCCGCCGTTCGCCGGAGGGGGGCTCCTGGTACCGGGACGCGCGACGGCGGCCGTGCCCCGGCGCCGTGCGCGGCGCGGGGCGTCCGGCGTTCACCGCTCGGGGCCGCCTTCGACGAGGCGTCGCAGCGAGGGAAGCAGGGCGTCGAGGTCCTGCCCGGTCCTGAACGCGACGACGGTGGTGCCGCCGCCGGGCTCCGCGGGGGAGCCGGGTGGCGGGAAGAGGGCGAGCACCTCGCGCATCGCTTCGTCCACCTCCGCGACGGGGTCGGCGGACTCGCCGCGGAGCCATCGGCGCAGTACGTGGTTGTGGGCCGCGACGACGTTCGCCGCCATGAGTTCGGCCCTGAGCGAGGCCGACTCGGTGGGATCGCCCATCCAGTCCGCGATGAACTCCCGGAACAGCCGCTGGTAGCGGGCCACGCTGGCGATCTCGCGGTCACGGAGGGCGGCGACCTTGCTGGTGAGCGCGTAGCGCCGGCGCGCGAGGTCGCCTTCGTCGATGTAGTGCAGCAGCACCAGGCGGACCGTGTCGGAGACGGCGACCAGGGCGGTGCGGTGGCTGGAGGTGGCCAGCCGGTCCCGGATCAGCTCGAGCAGCCGGTCGTGGTCGGGGAAGATGACGTCTTCCTTGGACCGGTAGTGCCGGAAGAACGTCGTACGCCCCACACCGGCCCGTTCGGCGATGTCGTCGACGGTGGTCTGCTCGTATCCGCGCTCGTCGAAAAGAGCGAACGCTGCGTCCGCGAGTCGGATCCGCGCTGGTGGCTTGCTCATGACCGCTCATCCTTCCCTGTCTTCGCGCCCGGAGGCCACTTGCCGCTATCCTTGGTACTGAGTACCGTTCCAAAGATATTGAGTACCGGAGGAGGTCCGGCGTGGTTTCCGTGGCACGGAGCGAGTCCTGCCTGCCGATCCGGCCGCCGTACGACGGCTCCGCGCTGGAGGACTTCGACACCGGCGGCTTCGGCACGGACGGTTTCGACACGGGCGGCTTCGACGCAGACGGTTTCGACACGGGCGCAGGGCCGGGGGCTCCCGGAGCGCCGGGCTCATGGGCCCGGCTCCCGGTTCTTCGCGCTGACGGCGGGGGCGCTCCCGTTCCGACCTCACTCACCATCAGCCAGAAGGGAAGCACGCTGTGAGTACCGAGCACGCGCAGCTGTCCGATATCGATACGCGGACGACCGCAGGGAAGATCGCCGATCTTCAGCGGCGTATCGGGGAGGCGACGCACGCCGGCTCGCAGCGCGCGGTGGAGAAGCAGCACGCCAAGGGCAAGCTCACCGCCCGCGAGCGGATCGATCTGCTGCTGGACGAAGGGTCGTTCACCGAGCTCGACGAGTTCGCCCGGCACCGATCGACCAACTTCGGTCTGGACGCCGACCGTCCCTACGGCGACGGGGTCGTCACCGGCTACGGCACGGTCGACGGCCGCCCGGTGGCCGTCTTCTCCCAGGACTTCACCGTCTTCGGCGGGGCCCTCGGCGAGGTCTACGGCCAGAAGATCGTCAAGGTGATGGACTTCGCA